>JAOZHK010000061.1 GCA_026014905.1 Candidatus Bathyarchaeota archaeon | reverse complement strand
TGGATACTTCCATCTAGTTAAATGCGGCAAATGATCAGCAAAAGGGTAAAATGATTATAATGAACGTGCAAGTGATCGGCTTCGACTTTTTTGGGACTCTCATCGATGCAACTGCAGAGGTCACCATCTGCCTTGGGAATATCTGTACTCAACTTGAACTTCATAACATTCCCATATCACGCGAAGAATTCACCCAAACCTACCGACAAGTGACCCGGAGTTACCGTGAAGAGAGACACCAGGCATTCAAAGAAGTAAATAACGCACTCTGGCTTCAGACTACTCTTCGACAATTGGGTTATGATCTCCCGATCACGAGTCTTCCCATTCAACAAGCTGTGACAGCTTATTTCTCTCCGTGGAAATTGCAGATTTCTGATGACGTTTATCCTATACTTGACACGCTTGTTTCCAAATACCCCCTTGGCCTCATCTCAAACTTTACCCATTCTCCATTTATCCGTGAAGCGCTTCAACGTTTCAACTTAGATTCATACTTCACAACTATCGTCGTTTCTGATGATCTAGGGTGGCGTAAACCGCATCCCAATATCTTCCACCACTTTCTTAAGGAAATGAACGTATCTGCCAACAAGGTCCTCTTTATCGGCGACGATCTGGAATGTGACATCATCGGAGCTCATAATGTTGGAATGAAAACTGCCTGGTTACGTCGAACATCAAGACAGAACAACGACCCTGACTTGACTCCAAGATCCGGTATCACTATCCATTCACTAGCAGAACTCATGGAAATAATCTAAACTACTTGTCCTGCATATGTGATGAGTGCGGATCAGCTTTCCTTCGTGTATGAGAACAGATTAATCCAGTCAGTGCTTGCCGATGGTGTCATGAAATATAGAATGGTTTTTCTGCCCAGCGCGCAACAATTTTCGCTTCACGCAGTACTTTTGCACCGTCCTTGGTAATGCGCGTAGACTGAGCGTTCGATTCACCATCTGCCATGATGGGCACATTATTGCCGCTCACCTATTCTGCATTATGAAGGGCGATTCTATACTGCTCCTCCATCGTCATGCGCGACTCAGAGAAAGCATAAAAGATAAATGATCTGCCCGCTACAAACCATCCGGGAATTAATATGATTACTGTGAAAAAAGAAGTGTTAACCGATCTCGGTAGCCGTCTTCTGATGGAAGCTGGGGTCTCAGCTGATGAAGCTGCCTGGGTGACTGACTGTCTCGTCCGTTCAAACCTGCAGGGAGTGGATTCACACGGAGTCCAGCTGCTACCATGGTACGTTAATGACTTTGTAAACAAAAAAATACAGCCTGGCGCAAAAATTGAAATCCTTAAAGAAACTCCCGTAGTCACAATCATCGATGGCTTCAATGGATTCGGATACACCGTTGCACGTCAAGCCATGGATGTCACTATCCAAAAAGCCAAAAAGATGAGTCTCGCAGTTACTGGTGTTCAACGTCTTCATCATATTGGGCGAGTTGGACGGTGGGTCGAGATGGCACTCGAAGAAGATATGATCGGCATCGCAAGTCAACCCGGCGGAATCTTTGTTGCGCCCTGGGGTGGAATCGACCGAAAACTCCCCATCAATCCAGTCGCAATCGCTATCCCGACAGGAACGGGTAGTCCATACGTCATTGACTTCTCTCTCGGACCTATTGCTGGTGGACGTATCTCGATTCTTCAACGACGAGGAATGCAAGTTCCTGAAGGTTGGTTAATCGATGAGGATGGAAATCCCACTCAGGATCCCCAATATGGCGTTTCAAAAGGAGCGCAGTTACCTCTCGGGCAAGCTGGTCTTGGATACAAAGGTTATGCTCTTTCGATGGTACTCAGCGTCCTCACTGGCCCCCTCATAGGTGCATACAACATGGCCCAACACCGCCCAACAGGGGTATTCTTTGGTGCAATCGATATCAATGCCTTTATGCCCATAGATGAATTTAAACAAGGAATGGACGATATGATCGCAGATATCAAAGCATCCAGATTAGGGAAAGGCTTTTCCGAAATTCTCATAGCTGGTGAACCTGAATACCGAGTCCAACAACGACGTCTCGCCCAGGGTATTCCTCTTGATGATAGCGTTTGGCAAGAACTCATGAAGGCCGCAACAAAACTCAAGATTGATACTTCTGGTTACCAGATCACTGAAGGCGGCGTATCACTTCATCCTTCCTACACCCTAAAGGAACGATACGAGTAATACTCAGAGCGCTTCACTCATTTCCTTTTTCTCTTTTTTTCTTAAACCTGTGCTGTTCTCGTAATTCGAATGTACTAGCTGTTTTTAAGTCGATTAATAGTAACGTGATCCCTCAAGCTCGATTGAGTTATAGTTTGATTCCTTGAGAAATGGTCCATTCTGTAATTGCTGACACGTAAGATCCAATTCTGTTTGCATACACGTGCGAGTCAAGTGACTCCTCGTAGAGTTACAGAGATGTTAGGCTTGACCCATATTTAAATTCAATATGACAGGAGCCTTCAATTGAAACCATGCATGGTCCAATAGGATGAGTTGGGTTACAAGTAGTTTGAAATAACGGGCATTCTGTCGGTTCAATTAATCCACGTAATATTTCACCGCATCGACAGCCTGGCGCTTCATCAATTATTTGTACTTCTTGAAGGGCATCTGACCATACGTGCCTTGCGTCCCAACTGGCGTAGTGCTTTTTTAACGCCATTCCTGATCGGGGGATTGTGGGAAATCCTCGCCACTCCACATCAATTGGATGGAACACTTCGTCGAGCGCCTGAAGCGCTTTCGTGTTACCTGCCGGTTTCACTACTCGAGAGTACTCATTTTCGACTTTCGCTTCGTCATGTTGCACTTGTTGAGCGATCATATACACCGCGATCAGTAGATCCAATGGTTCAAATCCAGCAATGACTTGTGGTAAATGGTAAGTCTCTAATAACTCGAGATAGGGTTGCATGCCAATGATGGTGCTAACATGTCCTGGCTCTATTAATCCGTCAAGTCGATATTCACCCATCGATAGCAGCGCATGTAATGCTGGCGGGACATAGCGATGGCAACTTAAAATTGAAAAGTTATCCGGTACGCCTTCTATTAACATCGCTGCAGTCGTTGGCGCCGTTGTTTCGAATCCCACAGCCATGAACACGACTTCGGTGTCCAGTTTTTGACTTAGTTTCACTGCATCTGCAATACTATAGACGATGCGGATATCATATCCGGAACTACGTAGGTCTAGGAGTGATCGATTTTGTCCAGGTACTCGTGAGACGTCACCGAATGTCGTAATTACTTTTCCAGCTTGAGCTAGGACCGCGGCTTCTTCAAATTCTCGTGCTGGTGTGACACATACTGGACAGCCTGGGCCCTGCCGCACTCTGATTCCGCAATCGCGTAACAAGGCATCTAGACCATATCGTGTCAAGGTATCTTGATGTGTTCCGCATACATGCATGATCTGGAGGTTGAGTTTCATTCCCCGTAATTTATTTAATATCTCATGTGCTAGCTTTCGATCTCGATATCGGAACATTCTCTGATCACCTCTGTTATTCTTGACTCAATAATTCTCGCCAGAGGTCTAGAGTCTCTTCGGCTTCCGCTTGATCAAGGACTTCAATGGCGAAACCCGCGTGCACAATCACATATGACCCAATCTCGACATCAACTAAGGAAACATTAACTTCGCGAAGGGTGCCATCACCAAAATCAACGTGCGCGTTACCTCCTTCAATTTGAAGAACTTTCGCGGGAACTGCAAGGCACATCTAAATCACCTTCTCTCTAAATACACGCCTTATAAACTCTCTCTTCTTCAACACATGCGTAATGCTCCAATAGCTTGCCCAAATGCAATTCCTCCATCTCCGGGGGGAATTCGTTCATGCATCTTAAAGTCATATCCCTGCTCAGTGATGATCCGCTTCATTTCTGAACAGATATGTAGGTTATATGCGACGCCACCTGATATTCCAATGGTCTTAACTCCATAAAGCGCCGCAGCCTCCGTCGCAAGAGTGGCTAGTCCGCGCGCAAGATAGGTTTCAACAGAATACGCAAGATCTTTAGCAGAATACTCATTACGCGAAGTATACACCGCATGAACGATATTCGATGTGTTGACGATCGAGTTCTCGATCTGTGGTGTAACATCTAATTTGTTCTGCCCACCTTGCGCACAGGCTTCCAGCTTCATCGCTGGCTCACCAGAATAGGTGCGTTCGCGACAGAGGTTGAGAATAGCCGCAACAGCGTCAAGAACTCGACCACAACTACTTGTTAACGTTCCTCTATGTTTCGCTAATTCTTGAGTGAGAATCTGTATCTCTCGAGCCCCATAGGGAAACCCGTTGTCCTGCGAGACAAGCCACTCCAAGAAGCTTTGCTGGTTCTGAAGAATGCCTGCTGCCATCCGTAATGGATACCGAGTCGCTAAATCCCCCCCGACCATCGGGTGTGGTTGGAGATGTCCCACCCGCTGATAACTATCGTGTTGACAGTACAGGATTTCTCCTCCCCAGATTGTGCCATCACTTCCATAACCTGCTCCATCACAAATAATGCCTATCATCTCGTCAAGTCCCCATTCCCCCATAAGTGCTAACGCGTGCGCGTGGTGATGTTGAATCGGTTGCACAGAGCATGTAAACGCGGCTCCATACGCTTCAGCTACTTGACGCGTGCTAAATCGGGGGTGCAAATCACATCCCACAACTTCAACTTGACTTTTCGTTAAATAGAGAAGATGATCGGTCGCAGCTCGGAGAAAATCCAGAGTTTCAATTTTTTCCACGTCACCAATATATTGGGAGATAAACGCGCGATCATTGACTATTATACACGAGTTCACGTTTTCCTTGGCGCCTACACCGAGGCTTGTACCTTTCATTTCTGGGAGGTATAGTGGAGCTGGTGCATATCCGCGAGAACGACGAATGTATTGAGGTTTTCCTAGGTTCACTCGGAGAACGGAGTCATCACATCGCTGACTGATCGGCCGATCATGAAGTAAAAAATAGTCTACTGTTTCACCTAATCTCTGGTATGCCTCTTCATTTTGGATAACGATTGGTTCACTTGGAGCATTCGCACTGGTCATGATGAATGCGGAGTCTGGTACATCATCAAACAGCATGTAATGTAATCCTGTATAAGGGAGCATGACACCAATATTTTGGAGTCCTGGGGCTACAAGGTCTGAGAGTGAAAAATTCGATTGTTTCTGTAATAGTACAATCGGTCGACTACTTGAAGTCAATTCTTCTTGTTCATAGTGATTGATCTGAGTAAAAGAGTGGGCGGTGTCTAAATTACGTGCCATCACAGCAAAAGGTTTCTGCGCGCGGTGTTTGACTTGGCGTAATCGGAGTATGGGATTTGATTTCACAGCTGATGTAACGACGTGAAATCCCCCATTACCTTTAATCGCAATGATTGCACCGTCATGAAGAAAAGTTCCAGCAGTGCGAATCGGATCATCGACGACCACAGCTTTACCGTTAGACATTGTTAACGAAATCTGTGGTCCACAAGTAGAACATGCTATTGTTTGTGCGTGGAACCGTCGATTCCGTGGATCCAGATACTCACGGCGACATTTGTTACACATCGGAAATTGCTTCATCGTTGTGTGGGGACGGTCATATGGTAAAGATTTAATGATGGTGTATCGGGGACCACATTGTGTACACGTAATAAAAAAATAATTGTGGCGGCGATTCTGGCAATTTCGCAATTCTTGGAAACAGGCATCACATGTTGCGACGTCATAAGGAATAATTGAGCCTTCGCCTTCGCCTTGAACTTCACTTTTCAATATTCTGAAGGTCCTATGTTGATGCTCATCCGATTGTTGGGTAACAGTGACTCGAAAGATTTGAGCTAGAGGAGGGGCATCCTGTTCTAGATCTCGAAGAAACTGGGTGATCTGTGACTCCGAACCTTCGATAACGATTTCAACACCTGCATCTCCTCGATTTCGCACAAACCCAGTTAAACTATGCTTCTCTGCTAGGTGGAAAATGAAGGGACGAAACCCGACTCCTTGGACAATCCCATGAACGAAAAGTTGCGTCTGCACAGAGCTAACCTTTATGCTACTTCGGCGTTGTACCCCATAACCGATGTAAATTATTAAGGCTTTTTATTTCAACCTATAACCAAGGTAACTACTTTCCTGGATTATCCCCGTTCGTTAGTGATCACACTTATTTACTAATTAGATAATCTAATGGAGTAAAATCTCAACATTCTCAGCAATTTAGCGAGTTGACTCGAATAGTTATATCCGGGTATTTGAGAATTTTCGAAAATCATCATAGATTTGTGAACAACATTGAGGAGAAAAACGCATCTCTAGATCATAGGTTTTTGCTTGTTCAATAGCTTCTATGACAGGATACGCAATTGCATTCACTCCTGCCTGAATCGCGAGGACATCTGTTTGGACTCGATGAGTTCCCTTAGGTCTCATGCATCCTAAGGCGATTGGAGTATTGGGCAGTATTAATCGCGCATTTGCGATAACCCATCCAATATCTTTAGCAGGAGGCGGGTTAACCTTTTCTAATGGAGTCCGAGGAAGCGGAATTAACGCGATCACTACAATTCCAGAAGGCTCATATTCTGCGATCATATTGAGGGCATCAAGTTCTCCCAATAACTGACCATAATGTAAGCCAACAATGATGTGAGGGATAAACGGAAGCTTTGCTGCGTTGAGGGCTTTCAGAGATTCACGATAGTCGTCAATAGTAACGTCAAGATTATAAATTTCTTCAATAGTCGCTTGAGCACCAATGATATCGATTAAAGCTGCATCAATACCTGTTTCAGACAGTTGAGTAGCTGTCGGCGTGTCAATGATTCCTGTATGAACAATAATGGTTAACTCTAATTCTTGTTTAATTTGCTGTAGGGTCTCAAAATAACGGTGGAGAGGAACAGATCCGTCAGGCAAGCATCCGCCACTAATTAAGCATCCGGTGCCACCCTGCTTTTTAATATCTCTGCACACTGACAATAATTCTTGCGGGGTTGTAGCGGAAATCATCGTTCCTAAAACTCGGCCATTACAATGCTTACATTGTAACGCGCAAGCTGTCCCTGTGATAGAAATGGATGGAAAACAGGTTGCAGGCGCTTGAAAATATTTGTTGTCGTATTTAGTAAAACTTGGAGCATAAAACGCAATTGAACGCCCAAAGTTACTCCAACTTGTTTTCCGAGCTTCTGTAAGAAGCTTCGTAAAGCGTTCCTCCAAACTGCCACCCCCGTCAATACCTACTACGATAATATCTTGTTCGATGAGCACACGGGGCAATCTGGTCGACGACTGATATTAATTCGTGTCACAGTCATATTGCTTCCATCAAAAAGCAGCATTTTTCCAGTTAATGATTCTCCAATACCCACAAGAATTTTCAAGGCTTCCATTACCTGCAACATTGCAAAAAGCCCAGGCGTTGCACCGAGAACTGGAAATTTCCCGACATCTTTGGGAGTTTCTGGTAATAGACAACGGAGGCAAGGTCCTTTGTTTGGGATAACCGTCATGATCTGTCCATATAACCCAAACACTCCTGCATGAATAAAGGGAATGTTCAGATCAACACATGTCTTATTTATTAAAAAGCGAGTACTCCAGTTATCCAACGCGTCAACCACGAGATCGGCATTCTCTAGTAATTCTCCGACGTTATCTTGCGATATCTCCATGACCCGTGGTGTAATCTGGATGTCAGGATTTAACCTCCGAAGTTTCTCAGCAGCTGCTTCCGCTTTCCATCGGCCAATATCTTTTTGCCAACCAAGTATTTGACGGTTAAGATTACTTAATTCAAAAATATCTCTATCCACAATGATCAAATGGCCCACGCCTGCTGCAGCTAAATATATTGATGAAGGTGACCCCAATCCCCCTGAACCAGCCACCACAATAGTCGCTGACTTGAGTTTTTTCTGACCGCTCTCATCCCATCCTGGAATCATAATCTGTCTATCATATCGTGTGAGCTCGAGCTCGGTAAGAATGATATCTTCTTTTTTCATTTTCTTTGCCTCAGCTAGAAAGTTTTGATTGCTAGTTAGTTCCTGAATAAGCTTGTAGTGTTATGGGCTAGCTAGTTTATTTTTATTACCTATTACGGATTTACGCGCGCGCGTGTGTAGCTCGCGGGCCAGGTCATTCATTATGTTTCCATTGATATCCGCATTTTGTACACGTATAATTACGGATCACCAAAATGTCGTCATCTTTACCAATCGCGTTAGTTTTGTAATACGCAGTAGTATTACTGCAATTCAAGCAATTAATTGTAATGGTTGGGAGCGCGTAATGGTTTGATTCGAGGGGAATAGTCACTGGATTTGCCATATCTTTCTGGGGGCCTGGAGCTGGTGTTTTTTCTTTTACAAGCTGGGAGTAGCCACATTGAGAACAACTATATCGTGTAGGCATAGTCTGAACTAGCCGCTTATCACATGTTGGGCAGAATTCCATTAACGAGTCGCCATACCTCAAGAAAAAAATACAGTTACTAGTAATATGACACGTCATTACTTATCTTCGTTTCTCTCGATCATAGCTGAGGATGGTCGCCGGCACTTAATATACCCCGGTCCCTGTTTCACTTACCCACCACTAACTGGAAAAAACGTTGGAATAATGGTGATCTCATCATTATTCTTCAAAGGTAATTTGAAGTTCTGAAGTTGGCGTAGTGGTGTATGGTTTACCAATACATAAAGTTCTGAACGTAAATGCCCATTGTCATATATGTATCTGCGAAAACGGTCGCCATATTTCTTTGAAAGACTCTTGAGAACTGTATCAACAGTTGCTGTTGGTACAACATTCACAGTCTCGTAATCTTTTTTTGTAATCTCCCGCAAATCAGTGATATATCGCACCACAATTTCCAAATGAGATTTATCCTCCTTCTATCGATGAATAAAAGTTACCACCGTAAGAACACGATGCGAGTTTTTACACACAACTCATACCTCACACAATTTTTATTAATTAAATAAAGACTATAACATAAATCTGATATATAGCCCATGAATTAATAACAGCGCGAGGTAATAAAATGACAAATATTGCAATTAATGGCTTTGGAAGAATTGGCCGGCTTTTCTTCAGAGCAGCCATGCAAAACGATGAATTTAAACGACGATTCACTGTAGTTGCAGTCAACGACCTAATGAATACGAAAACCCTCTCACATCTATTGAAATATGACTCCAATTTTGGTAAGTATCCCGGAAAAGTAACCGTAGATGAAGACTCTATTACCGTCGATGGAAACACTATTCGGGTTTACGCTGAACGGGATCCTGCAAAACTCCCATGGAAAGAACATGACGTAGCATATACCCTTGAATCAACAGGATTCTTCCGGAAACGAGAAGATGCGGCAAAGCACTTAGCAAGTGGAGCGAAACGAGTCGTAATATCTGCTCCTGGAAGAGGACAAATGGATGCCACTATTGTAATGGGCGTCAACCAAGATGTCTATGATCCAACAACTGTCTTCATTCTCTCAATGGCATCCTGTACAACAGGAAGCTTAGCCCCTCCATGTAAAGTCCTTAACGATTCATTCGGCATTGAAAGTGGATTTCTTACGACGATTCACTCCTATACCAATGATCAACGAATTCTAGACTTCCCACATGCCGATCTTCGACGTGCTCGGGCTGCAGCAGTCAACATTATCCCCACCACTACCGGAGCTGCTCGAGCAATCGGCGTCGTCATCCCTGCTCTCCAAGGAAAAATGGATGGTCGAGCACTTAGAGTGCCTACCCCAACAGGATCTATCAGCGATATCACTTGTAAGTTATCCCAGAATGTAACTGCTGAGGATGTCAACGGAGCATTAAAACAAGCTGCCGAAGGACAACTCAACGGAATAATGGAATATTCTGAAGACCCATTAGTCCTCAGAGACATTATCGGTAACCCCTCATCAGCAATTATTGATAGTGGACTTACACTCGCGAATGGAAACCTCGTGAAAATTTTCTCATGGTATGATAATGAATGGGGTTATTCCACCAGACTTGGAGACTTAATGGTCTTCCTCGACTCCAATGAAGGTTAAATCCTTCCCCTTTTTTCCTTTCTTCTTTTCTTCTGGATCAGAATCCACTGATCGACGAATTGGCTAGACACTCATGTGCCATCGTCACGAATCATTTATATTATTTGAAGAGATAGTAGCCTACAATTTGTCCGCAGGAGAATAGTGAATTGCTGGCTTTTTTAACAATGGATGATTTTGATTTTGAAAATAAAACAGCGATAATTCGAGTCGATTTCAATTCCCCTTTAGACAGAACAACGAAAATGATTACCGATGATACGCGCATCCAACGCCATGCTGCAACCATTAAGGAGTTAATAGCCATGGGTGCAAAAGTTGTGATATTAGCGCATCAAGGTAGAAAAGGGAATCCTGATTTTTCCTCGCTTGAAAATCATGCTTCTATGCTTAGCGAAATCCTGGGGCAGAAAGTCGCCTTTGTAAATGATATTTTTCTTGAACGAGCTCAACGAGCTATCAAGCAATTAGATGCGGGAGACGCATTAGTCCTTGATAATGTTCGAGGGTTTACTGCTGAAACCGCGAAATTGAGTGCTGAAGAACATGCGCAATCCGATCTTGTCACTAATCTCTCCCCTCTTGCCGATGTGTTTGTGATGGATGGCTTTGCGGTTGCGCATCGATCACAAGCTTCAATCGTAGGTTTCTCGAAGGTGCTTCCATGTGTCGCTGGGCGAGTCATGGAACGTGAGTTGAAAGCTCTCGGAAGAGTTCGGCGTGCGGAAGATACCCCATGTGTTTATGTGTTGGGTGGCGCAAAAGCTGATGATGCCGCAGCAGTATGTGAATATGTTTTAGGACAGAAAACCGCAGATTATGTATTGACTGGAGGAGTCATTGGACATCTTTTTCTCCATGCAAAAGGTGTAGATATTGGCACTCCAAATGTTGAATACCTTACGACCAAGAAATTCATGCAGTACGTGCCCCAGATAATGCAGTCATTAAAAAAATACCCAGAACAAATCGTGACTCCAATCGATTATGGCATCGATCAGGATGGGAAACGGAGCAACATCTCCCTAAATGACTTGCCAACTGCATACCCCATTTTTGATATCGGTGTTGAAACCATCAAGGCTTATCGTCCCTACCTAGAGCAAGCTCGAACAATAGTGATAAGCGGACCGATGGGTGTCTATGAACGCGAAGATTTCACGATTGGGACGCGCGGTATTTTCAAGTTAATAGCTGATAGTGACGCATTCTCCGTTGCTGGTGGGGGAAACACCATTGAAGCCTTAGAACGACTTGGGTTATCACAGAAGATTTCATATATTAGTACGGGAGGAGGCGCATTAATGGAGTACCTCACAGGAAAACAGCTTCCTGGCGTCAATATCTTAACTGCAAAATAGAAAATTTGGTTATAACGTTGGATTCTTGAGGGATAATAATGCATAACAAAGTTCTAGTGCTATCTGAGGATACAGTGATGGATTTATTAACGATTGAAGATGCGATGAAAGCTGTTGAAGATGTTCTCCATGAAAAAGCACATCGTCGAGTCCAGATGCCTCCGAAAACCTATATCTACTTCAAACAGCACGATGGGGATTTCAGGACCATGCCATCCTACATTCAAGGCATCAATAAAGCTGGTGTAAAGATTGTAAATGTCCATCCAAATAATCCTCTAAAATATCAGAAACCGGTAGTGATGGCAACTATCGTCCTCATCAACCCCATCACTGGAGCTCCCATGGCAATTATTGGCGCTACAGCGATAACCGCGATGCGAACTGGTGCAATTGGGGGTATAGCTACTAAATACCTTGCACGAAAATCATCCACTACTCTTGGATTAGTTGGCGCTGGAACTCAAGCTCGGACACAATTTTCAGCAATAAGTACAATTTTACCTCTTGAAGAAGTTCGGATTTATGACAAATTGCCCAACAAAGTACACTCCTTCATCGAATATTACCGTCCTCACCACGACATCACCTTTGTTCCATGCGACAATCTCGAAGATTGTGTGAAAGATACAGACGTGATCTCAACTATCACTCCGGTTTCCACCCCTATCGTGGAGAACCATTGGGTCTCCTCTGGAACCCATATCAACGCTATTGGAGCGGACGCTCCTGGAAAAGAAGAATTGGATCCTAAAATTCTTCAACGCGCTAAAATCATAGTCGATGATTATGAACAAGCGACCCACAGTGGTGAAATTAATGTGCCGCTGTCAAAAGGATATCTCACTCTTGATGATATTCATGGGGAGCTAAGTGAAGTCGTTGCTCAAAAGATTGCTGGAAGAGAATCACTAGATGAGATCACTGTATTCGACTCAACTGGTCTATCTTTGCAAGATATTGCTACGGCATCAGTCGTATATGAACGGGCAAAGCAATTTAATCGCGGTCAGTGGATTCGCTTGTAGGGTACTATCCGCTAGTTTACATCAGCTAACTCCATCAATAATGGGATTTACGACCTCAGGATAACCTACAGCCATGATATGGATGCCTTTACATGCCGGTTTTTTCTTTACCTTTTTTATGAAATCAGTGAAATACTCAACGTTATAGGTGTTAATTTTTTGTCGTCGTTCTGATCGATCCTTGACTTGTTTCATTTTCTGCAACGTATCCAGTAATTCTGGGGGAACACGGACTCCTGGAACATGCTTATTGAAGTAATCTGCCTGCCCAAAGGATCGTGGAGGAAAAATACCGAGAAGAATAGGTATCTGTAAATGCTGAGTAGCATCTAAAAACTGGAGTGCTGTCTCAACATCAAATACGACTTGGGTTTGAATGAAATCCACACCCACTTCAACTTTCCGCTCTAATTTGTAAACTTCGATCTCTAATGGCGAAAAATTCGGATTACCGGCAGCGCCAATATTGAATTCTGGGCGTGGACCATGTATTTCATTCCCTGATAAGTCATGGCCTTCGTAAACTAATGAATGAATCAGATGAATCAATTGAGTACCATCTAAATCAAAGACCGGCAACCCGTCAGCAACGTCTCCTTTTTTAATATGATCTCCAGTTAACGCTAGGACATTTCGTAATCCTAATGCGGCAGCTCCTAGTAGATCAGATGTCAGAGCTAGACGATTTCGGTCACTTGCGCGTAATTGATAGACAGTCTCGAGCCCCACTTCTCGTTGCACGATATAGCTTGCAACAAGGCTGCTAATTGTCCCAACGCTTTGAGGGTTATCGGTTACATTCGCAGCGATAATTCGTCCTGTCGCGAGCAAAGTTTTTGCCCACGATAAGACGTCGGAAAGATCTGTGGATTTATGAGGCTCCAACTCGCCGGTGTACACAAAACGGCCACCTTTGATCGCTTTCATTAACTTTGAGAAAGCTTCACCCATCGGCATCACTTATAATTGTCGAGGTGAATCTGAGATCCCTTGATTTCGTGGAGGGCGATATTTTCGAAATAAGTCGAGTCGATCTGCTTCTTTTAAACGATTAAAAATTTGATACCATGCACAATCGACAGTGAAGGTTTTAACAATCTCACCTTTCTCATCTCGAATTTCAACTGGAACCTCGCATTTCCCATCAACACATCCGCCACACGGTCCATTGAGTAAACCTTTCGCACAGCGAGTGATCGGACACACACCACCTGTTTCAAATAACATGCAATCGCCACATGCACTACATAATTCAAAGAAATCTCCAGATTCCTTATCCTGCATGCCAATGAATTGGGTATCTGTAGCTGGTATAACCCGTTTCATTGGAAAGACCTCAGCCAATGTTTGTACTCCCGCTCCACATGCCATCGAAAGAATTGCATCATACTCGGCGATCACTGGGCTTAAAGTCGAAGCCACGATTTGCCGGTCACATTGCCTTAAGACCGTAACAGCTTTAGCTGTGATCTCAACTTTCTGGAGACGTCGCGCCATTTCTAATAGTAGTCGCATCACTTCAGCTTGTTTCTCTCCTCCCACTTGATAGATGCCTGCACACCCGTTACAGCCGACGACAAGTACCTTTGCGTATTCTCGTAACATCTTCACGATCTCCTCAAAAGCTTTCTGCTTCATTACAATCAAAACTGAGCCTCCATGTGACTTACCTGAAGTTATTGCATAAAATTATTTGAACTACTCTTAAATTAAACACAGATTATTACCTAACCTGTTTGAATGGTTGAATAATCGTCGTTACATTACATTATTGTGTGTAAAAAAGGTTATTTTTCTCACAAACACAGGTAAACGCGCCCGCTAAACAAGATCAAATTACTTTTTGAGCAAATGATGCTGACTAGCTAATAGTGCGAGCGTAGTAGAGTTGTTCAAGCGTGCGCGTAAAAGAGGACAAAAGAGAGAAAGGAGTTAGGTTAACAATTGGAACGCATGGGCGTAAATTAGTAGGCATTAAGAAACTTTTTTCTAAACCATAATGCTATTTATCTTGATATGAAGGTAATGGTTCGATTATATGGCTTTATGGCGCTCAGACATGGCGGTCACATTGACTTGGATTTGGAGGATGGACTTTCATGGGGCGAAACTGTTGAGTATGTATTTCGTACCTTGAATCTGGGTCATATCACAATCTCTAAGGGAAAACCCGTTGCAGCACCAGGATATTTGTTAATTTATCTGAATGGAAAAGAGTGTGTTCCAGAGATCCACCTCAAAGAAGGGGATGTGATCTCCATCTACCCTCCAGTTGTCGGGGGATAATTTTCCCTCACAATACGGAGATCACTTCCATAATTGTATGATACGGATCACGACTTGTGTATTCTCTAAAAAGAAAAAAGGGAAAAAATGCTTATCGCATTTTATCGAATACATTTTCGAGATTATTTAGCCCGAGACGTTTCAATGTGTCTGATGTAGGGATGCCACGATTATCCCATCCGATCGAAAGGTAGTATGCTTTTTTGTCGGTTGCAACTTTTTGTTTGTCAGTAGTTTGGCCTTTTAGTGGGCCTGATGGAAGGGGTTCATAGAAACGTGGAGGGTTATCATCATCCGTATCGGGGCTCCACGTTGCATCGGGTCCTCCAACGAGTAGCGCAGCGCGTTGAATGGTCAGCATTCGTAGTCCCATAATTGTGTCCCATTCTTCCGCGGTGATATCCCAGCCTGTGACGGATTGAAGCATACCCCACATTGGAGCAGGGTCGTTATCAAATACGTTGAATCCACAAATCACCGCGGAGTCAGCGAAACCCCAGTTCAGGTCACTTGCGCTCCGCTTCATACCTCCGCAGGAAGTATGGTCTCCACCTTGGACTGAGGTCGCATAAGCGGTGATGGGTTCGTAATCTAGACCACTCCTTGTTCCATGGGCGCCGATGGCCATGCCCTTGGAGTGGACCACAAAAGGTAAGACATCTATGCCCTTCATCTCGTTAATGCGGAAAGCAGCTCGATACGCTCCTTCGGCTAACACATCGCCAATTCCTTCTCGTCTCGCGATCATCTCCGCTAGTCGTCCAAAGGCTTTCGCATCGCCCCACTCGAGTGCAAAACCTATGTCCTCAGTAGTGAGAATCCCACGTTGAAATAACTCAGCTGCGAATCCCATTGCATTACCGGCTTGAATGCCACAGTGGCCCAGCTCATCAAGCTTCGCGTTCACATACACATTCGCTTTAGGATCAAAGATACCAAGATTTGTTCCCGCATAAGCCTGAGTCTCATAATCAGGATTATCTGTGATCGCTCCACTAAACTGGCCTTTGGTTACGGCTGCGACTTTGAGACAGGTCGTAGGACAACCATAATCACCCCAATATCGTTTCACCCACACGGTCCTCTCGAAATGATCGACGCCAAAGGATCGCTCATCATGCCATTCCTCCTGCCAATTCTTTACGGGCTCCGAGCTAGTACCTGCACCAACCTCGTAACCTGCTGCACCTGTACCCCAACGTCGCATACCATCATTACTAAAACAACTGCGTGTCACGCGTTGTCGATGCGCAAGAGTGTCCTCCAAGTTCACGACGTCTGGGACGGGGCCTGTTCCCTTCGCGACAAAAGCTTTTAAGTTTTTTGAGCCCATCACACCACCATACCCGCCATAACCCGCGCCATGTGCCCACTTTGCACACACTGCAGCAACACGGGCACAGTTTTCACCAGCGGGACCAATATAGATGATGCCCGGTTCCTTCCACATCCGTTCGGTTCCCCGTCGCTTCGCGAGGTCTTGACGAATTTCTTGATTGATGAGTTTGATCGTTTGCTTTCCTTCTGTACCCCAGAGATGTTTAGCCGATCGGATTTCAGCGGTATTATCCTCGATGTAGAGATACACTGGTTCCGATGCTCGCCCTTTCACGATCACTCCATCATAACCTGCACATTTTAAGTCGATCGGAAACTCAGCAGCGACAGTGGAACCAACAATACCATTGGTGAGAGATGACTTGCCGGAGAGACAGATTCGTGCCCCAGGATAATACCCCGTCATCGGTCCGGTTAATGCTAATAAAATGTTTTCTGGTCCTAAAGGATCGATTGTTTCCCATTCCGTACCGAGGGCATCCCAGAGAATTTTTGTAGCGAGAGCACGCCCGCCAATGTACTGACGTAATACATCTTCAGCAAAGGTGATATCCTGTAATTTCTGAGCCGTCAGGTCAGCCTCTAAAAACTTGCCAGCGTAACCTCGGGCCATTTATAGCAACTCCTTGGCTTTCTCACCGAAGAGACGCTCCGCAATCTCGCGTGTTGGGATCTCCGGTAGTTTCGCATAGAGCTTGTACGATGGGGAAGGGGTCTTATTAACGGTCCAGAGGGCATTGTAGCGTCCTTCTTGGCATACTTTCGCACAGGCTGGGTCTCCATCACATAAATTACAGATCACGGCTTTTTTATGATCGGGATGGAGGAAAGGGATTTGCCCTGGACAGGCGGTAATACACTGTCCACAGCTGATGCACGCGTCCTCGTCGACGCCGATCGCTCCAGTTTCCTTTGTAATACTCAAGGCGTTCACAGGACAACTGGGGACACAGGGGGCATCATCGCATTGGGCACATAAGTGAGGGATCTCGACACCTGGAATCAGCATGAATACCCGTACCCGGGATGCAGCGGGCCAGATCTTGTTCTCGTGTTTTAGCGAACAGGCAACTTCACATAATCGGCAGCCACTGCAATTGAGGTAGTCTCGTGCTATCCAAATTGGATTTTCTTTTTGAGTAGACATAGTCATCGCTGGTATGCATAATATGTCTTCCATATTTAAAAACTGCTATATTACCCGAAGCATGCGCGCGCGGGATACGTGGCTCGCGATCAACGCGAAAGTCGATGAAGTGGGTGGTCGATGGATCCGTGCGGGCGAAGACAGTCGATGGGAAATATCGACCACTAGCTAGCGGATCTCACTGCTTGTTTTCCAAGTATACGCACGTACTGGGTTCACGAGAACAGGTGGAAAAGTTGATGATCACCTATTTTTCTCGGAAAGAATCCCCCCAGTCATCACTCCGTTACACACTCAAAGCGTCAAGACAGCATTCCGGAAAATGTCAAAACCGCTATAAAAGGCTATAAACAATGAATTGTGACAATGTCTCATCGTGGTTAGCGTGGAATCGCTGTGATTTTGGTAGTTAGCTGTTCTTTTTGTGTTGGAGAAATGCGTATATCTCTTCGATCTGTGTACTTTCTAGATCGAGTGTATGCCCATTATGATCAATCGTCATTGTGTAATCTTCGTGAATTCACGATAAAATTCATACACTGTTTGGACTATTGTAGTTACGGAAGAACGTACTGTAAGCATTTCAATGAAAGTGATGTGAGGTATTGAAGGAAGCGTGGTTACTATTGGGCTGGTGGGAGCTATAGGAGGTTGATCATCTCCTCTGTTGTTTTTATGTTTCGTTTTTGGTGTGTCATTCGATTGAATAATATCTGCGTT
>JAOZHK010000008.1 GCA_026014905.1 Candidatus Bathyarchaeota archaeon | reverse complement strand
CAGTCAATCTTTGTTAGCCTTGATGTTTAACGTTGGAGGTCTTGTTTCGGGACGTTTAGCTGTGATTTTTACTCCTGTTTTCACCTCTTCCCCATGGATTCTTGCGCTTTTTCCTCTTGTACTAACCGTGCGCGGAGGTACAAGTGGCATTCTATCAGGCAAGATCGGAACCATGCTCCATACCGGTGAACTCAAACCTCAATTTCGAGGAAATACAGGGGCATTACGGATACTAATCAAGTCCACTTTTATTGTAACTTTTAGCGCTACACTAGGCATGGGGTTTTTAGCTTTCATGATTCAAGTAATTTTTAATCAAGTCAGCTTTCAAACGCTACCTATTTTCATTGTTGTTCCTGTGTTAACATGTACTTTCAGTGTCTTACTCGCGATTCCACTCACATTCTTTGTTGCCATTAAAACTTACCAGTCGGGTATTGATCCAGACATTCTTGTTTATCCTATCATGTCAACAACAAATGACCTAATTGTCTCTGTAATTTATCTTCTCTTAGTCACTCTCATTTTAACGAGTAGTAACTTTGTGCTCTTATATGGTGCAATAATCATTTTGCTTGCGCTATTTTCCATGTTTATCGTAATTGAAACGTATCATGACTTGTTATTTTCAAAAACGCTAAAGGAGGGAGTCCTTATTGTTCTGTTATCTAGTGTATTTGGGATCGCGAATGGCGTAATCCTCACAAGTTTTCGAAGAGAAATCGAGAAAGTACCGTCAGTTCTAATTTTATATCCAGCATTAATTGCTTCTTTAGGTGATATTGGCTCCATTCTTGGATCAATGGAAACAACAAAATTAGCACTGGGTTACGTTTCTTCTTTTATCCATGTATTTTGGGATGTCTTCGCAGACTTAATTTCAATCGAAGCTGCGGCATTTGTGGTTCATACGATATTTGCCTTCGTTACATTAGGTATTGGATGGTTAAGTCAGATACCCAGTGATCTGCTTCAATTGGTTCAGATTGCAGTACTCTCCAATCTGTTCAGTTTTTTCTTTATCTCTTTCGTTGCACTCATTATTGCGACACAAACGTTTCGTTATGGGCTGGATCCCGACAATTTTGTTATTCCCCTCACGTCATCTTTGTCAGACACTATTTCCACTCTGATGTTAATAGCAGTATTATTTTTGATAATTTTTCAGTGACACGCACGCGTTTTAGGATATATTATATCGATGAAGGATTTTTTGAACAGTTCGGCTGATCGGGATTTCCGCTTTGGTGAATTTGGTTTTTGGTTTTGAAAAGGGGCGAGTGGCATCAAATCCTACTTTACACCCGGAGCCTCCTTTCTGATCTGCAGTCGGATCTAGGCTCGAGACTCGGACGTTAGGAATCACTAAAAGGTCTTGATCTCCGCGAAACCGCGTAGCTAAGGCCCATTCGACTTCTTCCATATTATGGACATCGATGTCTGAGTCGACGACAATTGCATGTTTTATACTTGGGTTTGCTGCGAAAATTGCCATTAGGACATTTTTTCCGTCGCCGTCGTTATATTTGTCAAAGCTGACTACACAATGGAGCCATCCCTTTCCTCCTAAGGTCATATTTACGCTTTTTACAGTGGGATTGATGTTGCGTGTGAAATTGAAAATTCGTGTTTCTTGTGGCATTCCCATTAACAGTATATGTTCTGAACCTGCAGGGAGTAACGCTTGATATTGGTACATTTCTTGGCTTAGAATGCCTACGATTTTAATTGGATATTGCGCTCTCTGAATATCAAATGTTGATGTGAGATCGACAAATGGACCCTCTGTCACTTCCTTGTCTAAGAGTAGCTTTCCCTCCAAGATTAACTCGGCATTCGCTGGTGCATATGCATCAATTTGAGGGCATTCAAGCAGTTTTACCTCACCTTGTAGCAGCGCGTTGGCAACATCCCATTCACAGATCTCCCATGGTGCTGGAGAGGCAGCGGCGATAAGAAGTGCGGGATGCAATCCAAGCGAAATACTGATATCAAGTGTTTTTTGTCCAGCTTTTTTTGCAAGCTGACAGAGATGATAGAGGTGACGGGGAACAATACGGATCGCAAGATGGTTATCGTCGAGGACCTGCAGGCGATGGATTGAGGCATTTCGATATTCTCCATCTGGACTTTGAGCACATACGACTCCTGCGGTGATGTAAGGTCCTGGATCACCTTGATAGTGCGTCAGGATAGGAATATGGGAAAGCTGTGGCTTCGCCTTAATTGCTTGTGCTGCTCCGTCATCAACTATTTTTGTTTTCAAGGGGTGATTGATAGCTGCATCGAGACCTGCGTGAAATTGGTGGGATTGAATATTGAGGGCTTGATAAATTCTTTCTCGAGTACCACAAATTCCTCCAACTACGGAGTTGGAATATCCGTGTACTTTGTTAAATCTCACCGCGCTTTCACTTGTTAACGCGCGTAAAAGCGCAGCAACCTCGTATTTTGTTGAGATCGTATCATTAATTTGAAGAAGTTGTTCCGATGCTTCTAACTTTTGAAGGAAATTACGTAAATCCGACATAAACTTGTCCTTCGCCTGTGTTTTTGTAATCGTCCGTATAATATTAACTGTTATTCAAAAGACGTTTATAGTTATAGCTAGCTTTCCCCGGTCATATTTTCTTATTGGTTGTTACTATCGTTTGTTTTGTTGCTGTGTTTATTGCTGTTACCTGTTTTCGAAAAATCGAGAAGTATTGTTAATAAAATCGCGGCTTCTGATACAATTGCGAAGAATATTAATCCAGGGATAAATGAATTTGTCAATTCTTTCGAGATGCCTAAGATGAAGGGACCACTAAATCCTCCAATTTCACCAATTGAAAAATATAACCCTCCGATAATCCCCATTCGGGATGGACCTACTTCTGGTAAATCCATCAAAGTAACGGTGAGTAATGGGAGCAATCCACGCATCATAACCCCGGCTAAGGCCATTGCTAGCCATAACGCTGCACCATTGGTTAAGGCAATGGTTGTTATCGACAGTCCAAGACTGAATAAGGTGATGGATATCGCTTTCTTCTTGGAATGTAATTGATATTGAAGTCGAGGTATCAGAAGGCTGCCGAGAATACCAAACAACTTCAGGATCGAGGTCATATATCCCGCGTCGTTTGGTTGTATTCCTTTGCCTTCTAAAATCGTTGGAAGCCAATTTGAGAGACCATGCCCCGCTAGAAAAGAGGTGAGGCCTATTGAGACTATTAACCAAATGTTTTTGTGTCGAAATAGTGTTCGCATGAGGTCCCAAAGATTATGATGAGGCATTTGATCCACGAAGCTTGTATTGGGGGTTCGACGACCAAATATAAACCAGATTCCTGCAACTGCAAACCCAATCCCGCTGTAAACCAGAAACACGATTTTCCAGTCGCCCAACCAGGGCATTAAGGCGTTACTTGTGATGGATAATGCGACCATTCCACCAATCGCGTTCCCTGTGGGGATAATTCCGGATGCCGTTCCCCGTTCCCTTCCTATAAACCACAGCGATGTAAGTTTAGGTAATCCTATTGATATCATAGGGCCTCCAATACCAAACAGGGCGACAAGGAGGAAGAGAGAGACAAAACTATCAGCAAACCATCGAAGTGCAGCAGAGACAGATATTATCAAAACACCGATCACAAGAGATCTGTATGGTCCAATACGGTCAATGATTATTCCTGCAGGTTGAGCAAAGAATATGTAGACAAGTTGCCAGCTTCCAAGAATGACTCCCATCTGAGAATAGGTTAGCTGGAGATCATTTATGATTGGAGTGACTACGACCGAAAGTGTTGTGTGGATTAATCCAAATGCAAAATAAATGAGCCAAGAGAGTATGAGTATAATCCAGCGATACGTTTGAGGTGGTCGGGTAAAGGGATTGTGTTGTGATGGCAAGGTTTTGTCACAAGGCTGAGGTGGGTCTACGAAGGAGTTTCGGAAACACGAGAAGGGTTGCGGTAAATCCGAATACAGCAGACATTAAAATAGGTGTCGTGAAACTTTGAAAACGTGTGACTAACCATGCTACAATGTATCCACCAAATAATCCGCCCCACGCTTTGGAGGTATACGTGATGCCGTAATTTGTGGTTGAATGCCGGCGTCCAAAATAATCGGCGGTAATGGATGGAAAGAATGTGAAGATAGGACCCCAAAACAGGCCAATCAAGCAAATGATTCCGATAAAAAGGAGTTCAATTGAACCAAGTAGAAGCAATAGGAGTGAACATGTACCTTGCAGGGCAAAAAACAGCGTCATTGTTTTTTCTCGACCAAGTTTATCTGAAATAAAG
>JAOZHK010000248.1 GCA_026014905.1 Candidatus Bathyarchaeota archaeon | reverse complement strand
ATGGAAAATCAGTGTAGACGAATTCTCAATCTAATCATCTACATTACAAATGATAGTTACAACTTTATCCGATGTGTAGCATGGGAGATAGCGCTCTGTAATATGGTGAGCGGGTATCGGTTAAAGCTAACTAAACATCAAGCAAGTCATAATTACGCGCACGCTAATTGATGGGTGTTAAAATACGATCGGAGCGAGACAAAGCATTATGAACTTCGTTTGTATACTTAGCACTTGAGTGATGACACTGGGTCACAACTTGCAAGGCTGTTCAAATTGAAGTGGGTGAACCAAAAAGCCGTTATCTGGGTCGTCAAACTTTTCGTTACGCGCGCGCGTAAACAATTTCTGAAATCAAAGGCTCTTATATCTGCACTTCTTTTGATCATTTGTTTGCTGTTATTCGCTGCGTATATTGAAGTGTATATAACACCAGAAATTGCTGAAAAAGTTATCATGATCTTCGGATAGCATCATATAGCCCTAGGTTACGCGCGCGTGTTAGTAAAGAAGAGCATGCACTTTCTGCTGTGTTATTAGTCATCTGATACATGAACATATGTTTCAGAATCAAGTTTTGAAGGGGAAATGCACAAGGCTTATCGTGTTAGCCTGTCAGTTGCTTCATGATTAATGACTCTTCGCGCGTGTTTACGGACAAGGCGTAGATTACCATGATCAAGGAATCTCTTTTACTCGTGATCCGTAGGATCGAAGAAGAAATCGAAGATCGGTGGGGTCGAAACGCCCTGTTTCGGGGTTCGGTAGCTGACAAGTTAAGCAAAACAGAGACCGATTATCGACGCTTACAACGGATGCTTGACTATTATTTCAGTATGCTTTATCGTGAGAACTGGTTAAAAACACGCGAATTCCGTCAGATCCTGCGAAAGAACGGCTTTCACGACGCATTTCACTGCCTTAAGTATTATGGATGGGATATTGAAGACGGTATCTTTCCATTAATTCTTGAATTGAATCGCATTGGCGTGGAGACCCTTGAATCTTGTGAGGGGCACTTTGGAGATACCTGGTCAAATTTTCATGCTCCCAGTATCCAGCCCTGGGTTTGTATCAAACAGACAGGGGATGTTACCAACCTCAAAGCTCTGTTTGCCTCTTTTACCAAAGATCACACAGTGCGATTCACAGGATCACGAATGATTCTTAATGTAATGGGAAATACTGAGCGCCATGCTTTGATCACTCAGCTCACTACACAGCTACAGCAAACAGGCTAGCTATTCAACGAGTTCGAGTAAGCTAGTATACTATATTCTGAAATCGGGTTAAAGGATGTGTAATGTGATTAGCATTACATCATTAAATCTCCGCCATTGATATCAAAAGATGCACCAGTAATATAGGCAGCACGATCACTACAGAGAAAAACCACAAGGTCCCCTATCTCCTCCGGCAGCCCCAATCTCCTAATAGGAAAGGAGTTGATGTATGCAATGAGTTCAGCCTCTGTAGTCGTTGATCGAGCCATTGCCGTATCGATTAAACCAGGGCAAATAGCATTAACTGTAATCCCCCACGCGGCGAGCTCTTTCGCTGTAGCTCGAGTTAATCCTAATAAACCCGCTTTCGAAGCAGTATAATGTGCACCACCAAGAGTGCTCACGCTACGTCCAGCTGATGACGACATATTCACAATTCGTCCAGTGCTTTGCTTCTTCATCTGAGGAATGACAGCTTGGGTACATAGAAATGGCCCTGTAAGATTCACCTCCAAAGTACGCGTCCATTCCTCAAGGGTAATGTCTGGGAATCGAGTTCGGAAAAGAATGCCAGCGTTATTGACGAGGATGTCCACCCGCCCCCATGTCTTCAGAGTAGTGTCAACCATTGAAGTGACAGATTGCTCATCACACACATCAACATAAGTGGCTCCACAAGTACTAGAGGTACAAGTCAATTCTGACGCGGTTTGATGGGCAAGCGAAGCATCTATATCTCCAATGACAACATGGGCTCCAGCCTCAATGAGTTTCTGAGCGATAGCTTTACCGATCCCTCGGCCGCCTCCTGTAACTATGGCAATTTTTCCTTTTAGTAAAGGATGGTGTTGACTCATCGAAGTAACACCTCATGTTGAAGAGAATGGAGCGTTGTAAAGGGGAGACAAATCTGAATCTTCACAATCATACATTTAATCTCCCTGGACTCGTTACGTGCATTGTGTAAATGGTTTTCCATTCTTTAACGTTTTCCATTACCTAGAGTAGTCTATGGCACAAGGACTTTTGCACAGATTCGTAATGAGAGAATAAATATTGAGGTTACAGTGTTGTGATGACCCTATCAGCTTTTTTGCAGCTCACATATTCTAAGTCAATTTTTCCAATCAGTACTTTTGCCATTGAACTGGGTTTGACTTGTTTACTGATAACTTCTTCAGGGTTCGTCTCTATTTGTCGTACCATTACATTGAGTGCCTGGGTTTTTTCGGCATCACTGTTTAGGAATGTAACTCGTCCTTTGAACTGTGTCGTATAGTAGAGATGATCACAGCGTCCTTGTTGATAACCTAAATCAATCAAAGCTTGCCCCCAGACTATGGGATTAGCCTTCAGGATATCGATTTTTTTACCCTCTTTTGCACAGTGAAAATAGAGGCAATTCACTTCTTCATCAAATCCGTGACTCAAGGTTACCAGATACGGTTCATTACTTGAGCACAGTGCTAATGTGATAAAATGAGCCTTGCGCAGAGGGATAATCTGTTCAGTTGGATCGAGAATTTCTTTATCCGTTCGTCGCATATGGTACATGGATAATAACTATCTAGCGCACAATAAAATAGGTAGTGTACTGAGAATTCTTTCGCACAGATTTGAAGTAATCTGATTATCCAAAAACGGACAAAAGCAAGTATAAGTTGCCAAGAACCAGAAAATACTCGCGTTTTTTGTTAGAAAATCCTCAAATAGAGAAATTTAGAAAGATTGTTTCGAAAATCACGTGGAATGATCCAAAATGAGTCGAAAACGAAGTAAACTCGAAATCACCGCTGACATCCTCCGAGTAGCTGTAGGCGGCGCAAGGAAATCGCATATTGTTTATCAAGCTAATTTGAATTTTCAAATTATTAAGAATTATTTGAAAGAACTCATCAATTCTGGACTCCTACAGAGTCCGACGAATGGGAGTAAACTGTACGTCACCACAGAGAAGGGCCTCCAATACATCAATTACTATGAAGGAATGAAGCAATTCACGCTTTAATCTCCAGCGCGGCCCTAAGATCTTTTTTCTCCTTGTTAAAGTTGTTAATGTCTTCTCACTTGCACACGTACTAACTTTTATTAAGCGAGTGAAGCGTTTCAGATTACTATAGGAGATCCTGTATGATTGAAAAAATCCAACTCCGACCAAGACGACCTGTTTATCCGACTCCGGTTGGACTGATTACCTCAGTCGATAGGATGGGTCGACCCAATATCATTGCCCTCGGTGAAGTATTCAATCTGAGCATCATTCAGCCGGTATGGGTTGGTATCTCCGTTCGCGAAGCAACCTATTCTCACGGTCTTATCAAAGAGCAGGGTGAGTTTGTGGTTAATCTGCCAAATGCAGATCTAATGGATCAAGTTCTTGGCTGTGGACAATGCAGTGGTAGAGACGGTATCGACAAATTTTCAACGTTTGGTCTGACACCGCGTCCTGCAGTGCATGTGAAGTCTCCACTTATCGAAGAATGTTCAGTTAATCTTGAATGTGAACTAGTTGAATTTCATCATGTCGGTGATCATGACCTTTTTATCGGCAATGTACTGACGCAACATATTAATGCAGATATGTTGGATCCAGAGGGAAATGTTGATGCACGTAAGTTGGATACGATTATTATGATGCCGAAGAGCTTTTGGCGAATGGGTGAAAAGCTGGGGAGCTTTAGAATATAATATCTGTTTGTTAATCCATAATCTAGGTCTTGAGGTAGGATCTAGCTAGCTAGCTAGTATTATCACTTCAATCGCTCAGATCATCTCGTTAGTCGCCACATTTGGGATTGGATAGCTTATCGACAACTATGGACGTAAACGCGTCTTTATCCCCTCGATTCTCCTCCTAGGCGCCGCAGTCTTACTCTTTATCTTCTCCTCCTCGTTCGCTATCGTATTACTTGCTATGATTCTCACAGCTACTGGCTTGAAGAGTCGGATGATGACCCTCCAAGTGCTTGTGGCAGATACTATACCCCGACCAATACGGGGACGTCTCTTTAGTCTTATCGACGTCTCAAGTAGTTTAGGTTCAATGCTTAGCATGGTTCTTGCAGGAGTTTTATACGATCAAGCACCGGTCTACCCATTTTATTTCGCAGCTGCTGCCTATCTTATCGCTGCGGTAATTGCCTGGTTATATCTGCAGGAAGCTCCAGTTCGCCAGCAGCGATAGCCCGTAGCATGAGTAAGGTTGACGACTGCCTATCAGGGCAATATATAGCGGGTTACTTTTAATATCTTCTTAACAACACGTTGTAATAATGGGAAAGTGAAAATATGAAGGATGAACCGAATTTTCGGTATGAGGCGTTAACATGGCCGGAAATCAATCAGCGTGCCGTGGAAGATCGAGTCGCGATTCTTCCTGTTGCAATGTTGGAAGATCATGGGCACCATCTACCAATCGCAACAGATGTACTTATCACGAACGAGATTTGCCAGAGAACAGCAGAAGCTCTCCCAAATGATGTCATTTTACTTCCTCCCCAAATCCATGGGTATAGCCCCCACCATATGGATTTTCCTGGATCTATTACCATTCAAGGACCTACTTTAGTCGAGTTTATGCTAGATATTACGCGTAGTCTAATACACCACGGATTTCATCGAATCTTACTTGTCAATGGGCATGGCAGCAATGCGCCATGGTTGGAGATCGTCGCTCGGTTAACGATTGTTGAACACTCGGAGTGCTTGTGCGCATTGATCAATTGGTGGGATATTCTGGAGTTACAGGAAGCTGTAAATACGCTCCGGGCATCTCCAGCTGGGGGCATGTCTCATGCTGGGGAACTCGAGACTTCGCTTATGCTTGCTATTCATCCCCAAATGGTTGATATGGATCAAGCCGTAAAAGATATCAGCTATCAAACCTCCCCGCATTTTCCACCCCGCGATTTAGTGGAATCTGGCGGACCGCGGTTAATGGAATATTGGAGTACAATCAGTCGCACTGGAGTTATGGGTGACGCGACGGTAGCAAGTGTTGTGAAAGGAAAACAATGGCTCGCAGCTGCCATCAAGGGTCTTCAATGCATTGTTACCGAGTTTCGGGCCCGAGAAATTCGAGACCGAAAAAATCACCACGGAGTTAACAGCAAGCGGTCTACTCCTCAATAAACATGTATGTGGTTCACGATCCATCATATACATGAAACTTGCTCAGTAAATAGCTGCACGGTTTATTCGAACATGCTGAGTGCGTACAGCATGAGGATTCCAAGTACGAACGCAGATAATTGCATCGCTGAAGTGATGAAATCCGTCTCTTCGGTATGGAGTTCTGGAATCAGATCAGAGCCTGCAATATAGATAAAATTTCCAGCAGCAAAGGGAAGTAATAAAGGGATGAATTCTTGGATGCGTGATCCAACGAGTAAAGCGACACCTGTACCTAGAATTGCGATAAGAGCGGTTAAGACATTAAAGAGAATGGCGCGGGATTTTGTAAATCCA
>JAOZHK010000050.1 GCA_026014905.1 Candidatus Bathyarchaeota archaeon | reverse complement strand
TCTCCTAAGTTTAACGGTAGGTGTTCCTTCGAATCTACTTGGTTTTTATCTCGTTGGTTATCTCGGACGAAAAAAAATAGAAACTAATATTTTTCTGCTAGGTTTAATCGCGAGTATCGCTTTCGCTATCTCATCAGTTCTAATGTATGTTTTATTCCCTGTCTACTTTGGTGAATTAGGATCGCTGATTTTTATTAGCATCAGCATAATATGTATTGGTCTAACAGCAGTCGTAATCTACTTCATTCCTGCGTGGAGATCAGTTAACATTGCCTCAGTGATCGGGCTAGGTGCTGGAGCTCTTTGGATCGGTGTGGGTGTATGGGTTTATAGTCAATTCTTTCTTCTTCCAACGGGTGAAACTAATCTCTCATTCTTTGCTGCGCTGGGCTGGTTTGTGTGGACCTATTTCACAGAAATCCCCTTCTTATTGTTAGCAGTCCCACCGATTCTCAAAGCGTGCTATGCAGCGTTTAGTAACCTTCAACCACAAGAGAGTAACGAATCCTAGAATGTTTGGAAAAGCCTTTTCTCCAAGTGGGATCTCAAGCTTCTTTGAAGCCTGTACCCATAATTCAAATGGTACACTTATTCAAGACCCTTTACAACAGGGCTCCAAAGGTGGTGGATTCGCACTAGCCAAAGGTGTCTCGACAACAGTACACGCATCCCCATCATCATCCACAGAGATTACGGTTGCGATCAATGATAATATTGAAGACGCTCGCACTACCAAAACCCTCGTTGAAATGTTATTATCCAAACAATCACAATCCTATCACATTAAAATTGACCATAAGATTGATGTCCCAATTGGAGCAGGTTTCGGAACTAGTGCCGCAGGGGCGTTCTCGTGTGGCTTAGCATTAGCAAGTGCCTTAAAGCTGCCCTTAACTTATAACGAAATTGCTCAAGCCGCTCACGTAGCTGACATTACATGTAATACGGGTCTCGGGACAGTTGAAGGTCTTGCAATAGGAGGTCTAGTCCTAGTTGTAAGAAGTGGTGCCATTGGATTCGGTGTAGTAGATCGTATCCCAATTGCACCCGATCTTCAGATTGTCGCAGGAGTATTCGAATCGATCGAAAAAACTTCGGTATTATTATCTGAACACAAATTACAAATAATTAATGAAATTGCGCGTAAGACAATGCGACAGATATTATCTGATCCGTCTCCAGCTAATTTCATGGCATCCTGCAAAAATTTCGCCCTACAATCAGGTTTAGCATCAAGCCGAGTCAAGAACCTTATCACACGCGCGGAAAAAGCAGGCGCAATTGGCGCTACCCAAAATATGATTGGTGAAGCGGTTCATGCGTTAACTTCTTCAAAACATCTCGATAGCGTTCAACAAGCTTTCTCCGACGATTTTTTCCAAGAAGATATTCTGATATCGCCGATAGATTTTATGGGAGCACGACTTATCTAATTAAAAGCGGTTACCATGACTTTCGCTATTCGCGGGTGCGTAACAACAGGACAAGGACAGGGTAAGATCTTCGTCAATTATGATTGGGTACAAAACCAAATTCAAGCCAAATTTGGCTTCACACCCTATCCTGGAACATTTAATCTTCTATTGGATTCTGCTGAAAAATCTTCTTTTCAATTGTACAAAAAAACGCATGACGGAATTCTCATTAGATCCGGTCAAGAAGAATGTGAAGGCTTGTGTTATAAAATTCGAATAAATACCATAATAGGAATTATTGTTATTCCGCAAATCCCAGGTTATCCAAATAATCAACTAGAAATTGTCGCACCAGTTAATCTTAGAAAAGCCTTATGTCTACGAGATGGAGATGAACTTGAGGTCTTTTTTTATTGACTACGCTTAGCTAGTTACTGAGGGGCTACTCAGCTGCTTCTGCTGGTTTCAGTTTATCTGATAGCTCGTCAAATCGTTGTGTTATTAATGCATATATTGTGCTTCTGAGAGCTTGGCCTGTTCGAAGGGTATTTCGCATTTGATTAAATCTTTCAGCTAATTCTGAGTCACCTAGAAACTCGATCCATGTTGTAAAATGCCCATTCTGGATGTGATACTCGAGAGATTTTATGTTAACTTGACTTGTCTTCTTGCAGAAATCTTCAAGAGATGATGAGGAGGTGGTGAGTGGTTTCCCATACTCAGTATAGAAATGAAATGCTTCGCGAGGAGAAGTTTTTTGTAGCACCTTCTGGGCTATTTGTTCAGTAATCGGTGGAAACCCGATTATGTTTTTTCCCTCTGAAGTAATGGAATATCCGGATTTCTTGACTAGTCCCGTCTTTTCGAGGTCATTGAGGTGCCGTCTCACAGTTCGGATTGTGAGCTGAGTTTTGTCGACCAGTTCTGAAAGTGTCAGGGGTTTGTCTTCTTCCCATATGGATTGTAAAATATTCTTTTTTGTCTTACCTAATCGTTTCAATGTGCTTTCTCCATAATTAATTAATTTCTATGAACTTTAATATTTCCTTCATCTTATGAATTTCAATAATGTTGCTGTAATGTGCTTCAGTTGTCCTAGACGCAGCAGTAAATAGTACTGTATCTTCATCATTGATGAGCTTTAATGAATAGAGATTTTTCGCCACGCTTAGAATTCGTTCGTTTTCAGTTAAATAGTTCTGGAGTATTGGAGTGACGCCATAGGCAATTTCTAACTGTTTTTGCACGATAGGGTTGGGTGTAACCGCGATGATCTCTTGAGTAGGTTTGAGTCGTGAGATCATTCTTGCTGTATATCCCGATCGTGTCAGTGTTACAATTTTATCAAGTGGCATGTCGCGGGCAATTCGGTGAATGGAATGACTTACTGATTCTGAAATATTAATGAATGAGGCGGTTTCAACTTGGCTCTCCACACTTTTTTCAACTTCGGAAGCGATTTTATCCAGCATTTTAATGGTTTCTACGGGGTATTTCCCAATCGCGGTCTCACCCGATGTCATGATACAATCCGTTCCATCTAGTATTGCGTTAGCGACATCACTAACCTCGGATCGAGAAGGAATCGGATTATCAATCATGGATTCGAGAATATCTGTCGCTGTTATTACAGTTTTTCCCACATTATTGCAAAGATTAATCATCCATTTCTGTAATAATGGAACGCGTTCGGGCTCAATCTCGACCCCAAGATCGCCTCGGGCAACCATGATCCCATCTGAGCTTTCTAATATTTCTCTGAAATTGGTGACGCCTTCGAAATTTTCAATTTTCGCAATAATGGCGCCTTTAAACTTGGGTGCGATTTGTTTTAGGTTATCCACATCCTTTTGACTTCTCGTGAAGGATAGGGCAATAAACTCACACTGATTATCGACTGCAAATTTAATGGATCTGAGATCTTTTTCGGAGAGATGTGGTAGTTGCAGCTTCTTATTCGGAACGTTAACGCCTTTTCGGTCATCAATCACCCCTTCATTGTGAATTAGCAGTGTTAATTTTCGATTTTCTTTTTCAATTATCTGGGTTTCAATCCGCCCATTATCAATTAATACTCGATCTCCAAGATCGACATCGTTATAGAAATCAAAATTGAAGTTGATTCCCGCTGAGTTAAAGCCAACACAAATGTGATCGCCTTTCTGAACGGAGATTTGTTTCTGTGTTTGTAATCGGATATTTGGGCCCTTAATATCAATGAGAATCGGTATGTGTCCTATGTTTCGAACATTGTCAACAATGGTATTGAACTGTTCAACGTCGCCATATGCTGTGTTAATGCGGGCTCCATCCATGCCCTGTAGAATCAATTTCTTGAGGATCTCTGTGCTCCGACTGGCAGGTCCAATGGTACAAATGATTTTCGTTTTTTTCTTGATGGCTTGCGTCTTGTCTCCCTCAACAACATGTGTGGTTTTTATTGGTTAATTATTTGGTCGATGTTTAAATTTAAGACAATTTCGGCGATATCGCTGGAGTATTCGGCTACTCGTTTGATGCTCTCAACGATGAGGCTGAGGCATGAGATCTTGTTTTGATTAGCAATTTGAAGTATCTCCGTGATGAGTTCATTCTGTTTGGCTGCAGCCGATTTTGCATTCTGAACGATTCGGTTGGCAGCTTCGAAATCTTGTTTGTATAAAATGTCGATGGATTGATTGAAAATTGAAATCGCTGCTTCGCTCATTTTAGCTATATTCTCATACAATTCGGTACTAGGGGGTTCGTGTAAATGTAATATGTTTTCCGCGATCTCAACCGCGTGATCTGCCGTTCGTTCGACAGTTTTTGTAATTAATCGGAAACCAAGGCAGTCTCTCCGGGTGGATAGCCCAATTTCCTTTAATATGTTCAGGTCTTCGATGGCAGCTTTTAGTTGGCGTATGATATATAAACTAAAGCGATCGACTTCGTTATCTTGATAAATGACCTCTCTGACCAAAGGTATGTCTGTGGTTTTCAAAGCTTTCATGACATCAGTGTGCATAGATGAGGTAATGATGCTCATTCTTCGTAATGCGCTTTCGACTGAAAGTTCAGGATAGCTGAGTAGTACTTTAATAATCATTTCTTTTGGGGAGTCCGCGATAATTTCTGTGCCTACTAAGTTTTTCCGCGTAAATTCTTTGATGAGGTTTCTCTGGTTATGATCCAATCGATAGTTGGGTGCTCTAACGTAAATGATATTGTACCCGACGAGATAGGCTGAGACAATTTTGCGGACAATGAAATCGATTGGCTCGTTAACTGCTACTTGTATGGCAGCTTCCGATGGCTCCTCGCTTTTAAAATCTTCGGGCATTAACATTATTGTCCCGTCATTCTGTCTTTCGAGTCGGACACGCCCGCCTTTCTCTAATCCTATTTGAGTGACCCATTTTTTAGGAAGTGATAATATGTAGGTTGAACCTCCAGTCACCTGTAATTTTCTAACATCCGTTGTAGAGGGATTATTCGCCATTTCATTAACCTCAATAACTTAGTAAAAGCCTATATTACAATCAACTATTATATATTGATGAGTGCTGGCTATGAATAACATGACTCTATTTATATACTTTTAAGAGTGGATCTATTCAAGCTATGTGGTTTCTTGGCGAGTTGCTCGCAAGTAGATGTTAATATGCACATGCGTAAGTCTTTATTGACGTACTGCTGTCTAACATCGTGCCACGAAAATCATAAAAAAGGATTATCTAAACGATACTTGAATCAGTTCGCTAGCTTTTGTATCCCCGTTCTAATCATATCATTAAGCATAAGGTCTGTCAGAGTTTTCGTCACAGCCAGTGGAGAGATATTATAAATTGTTAGACAGTGTCGCTGATCATTTACTTCTGTAATTACTATGGTATTTTGTGAGATGTCATCCAACGAATCAATCTCGCTAAAAGGAATCTCTAACATTTTGTTATAGGTAGGCTGTAAAAATCCTTTCAACTCAAAAAAGATCACTTTCTTATTGAGAAGAGAAAGAAATCCTTCCTTATTATGATATGATGCGGGGTATACTTTGCCTTTTACAGAGTTTATTTTCTGTTCGGGAATCTGTAATATTTTTTAACACCGTTATACAACGTAGGCTGAAGTTCATTTATTGTTTGTCTATACAAACTACATAGTAGTATATAGATAAAAATTTCATTTAATGTTAACAGATCGGAATTCGAGATCTCTGTTCACGTGGTTTTTCACCATTCCAAAATCCAGAGGCACGAAGTCTTTTCCCGAAGTAGACGAGACCGAGCATGATGGGGACTTCCCAGAATAATCCCATGGTTGTTCCTAATGCTGCTTGGGATCCTAGTCCATAGAGGCTGATGGCAGTGGCAATAGCGATTTCGAAATGGCTCGATGAACCAATAATCACGGTGATGATGGCTTCGGGGTAGTTGAGCTTGGCTAATCTGGTAACCAATAGATTGATGCTAACAATAATGCCGAATCCAATCAGCAATGGAAGTGAGACAAGGATCATTTCTTCCGGGTTTTGTATAAGCACATTGCCATTTAACGAGAATAAGACAATTAATGTCGTTAGTAGCGCGAGTATGGAAATTTTTCCAATTCCGGGTTTATAGACGTCATTAAACCATTCTATCCCCTTCCGTTGGATGAGGTATCGCTTCGAAAAATAGCCTAAAACAAGGGGAATTCCAATAAATACAAAGGTGGATATCAGTAACAGCACTCGATCAATTGCTATGTTTTGAATTCCAGTTAACAAAGAAACGATGGGGGCATAAAGGAACATGATCGAGATCGTGTTCACGCTTGTGGTAATAACGTTCTGTTCCTGGTTTCCTTGAGCAAGTTGTCCCCAAACGCATACCATTGCAGTACACGGACTGGACCCCAGCAAGATGAGTGAAACGATTAATTGATCTTGTCCAGAAAGAAAAATAGTTGCGAGAATAACAGTGATGATGGGAGCAAACACCCAGTTTGAAAGCAATGTTAAGACAATGGGCCTGGGATTTTGAAGTAATTTCTTCAATTCCTCGATCTGAAAATTCATTAGTGCAGGATACATCATCAAAAACAAACAAACGCCAATAGGAATCGAGATGCCACTGATTTGCAAGTCATTTATCGTCGTACTGAGTACGGGGAAGTATTGAGACAGAAAGAGTCCAACGGCCATACAGACAATAACCCATACTGCCAAGTATCTCTCAAAGATCCCGAGTTGAGTCGTCGATTCTTCTGACAATTCTACTTCTTCAATAATCCAATGATGTGAAATATATAAATACCTAGTTAATTGTCTCCTAATTATTCCAATTGAAACATGAGTGACCTAATTATCAAATACGCGCGCGTGTATGTTTAGCGACCAGTATGAAGCTGCCAGTGCAGGCATGGAGGCAACTCACGTTAATCCCTTTGTCATTAAAGTCATGAAAGAAATGGGTACTGATATGTCCCATGCCCGATCAAAAATCGTAACGGAGTTCCGTAACAAACAATTCAATTACGTCGTGACTGTGTGTGACTATGCAAAAGAAATATGTCCTTTCTATCCTGGTGACATCATCCTCAACCAACAATTCCCAAATCTTTCCCAATTCACAGGCGATGACCATGAAATCCTGGAACAATTCCGTAACGTACGCGCGCGCGTATCAGATCCAGCAGTAGCTTATCGAGACCTTTAAAACAGGAAAAGATAACCTAGATTAATGACAATAATACTGTGGAGTGGAGTATTCTATGGTTTTCTGTTCGAAATGTGGTAAAGAACTAGGCAATGAAGCGAATTTTTGTCTTCAATGCGGAGTTCGCACCCTAAAAGGTGAGACTGATGGCGTGCCTATCCCCCAAGACTGGCTTACCAGTGGGCTTTCCCAACTAGGAAAAGAACTGGAAAGTGCCTTAACCCTGGCTGCACAAGAAGTGGAACGCGCATTAAAAACAACCAAAGAAAAAATTCAAGAATCAAGTCGGAAATCTGTCGTCTGTCCACACTGTGGAGAAAAAAGCCCACGAAGTGATGCCCAATTCTGCTACACATGCGGTAAACAAATCAGTTAGCAATAGCCCTACGGATCTTAGCAACCGCCTCAGCGAAATCTTGAGACCCCCATTGACGAGTTTTCTTCATTTTTTTCTTCACACATAGGACGTGCTGAAACCCTTTCTTTTTCAATTCACTTTCTGGTTTTGCAAATGTCCTACCTGTCCATAACGCATAGAAACAGAACAAAACAATTGGCTTCTCCTTACTTACGCGCGCGCGAATGTAAGGTGTTCTTAGTTAACAAGCGTGCGTATTTATTTAACCAAGTATTATAAAGATTAGAACCTAACTAGCAGTACAAAAGGTATTCAAACACGCGTGACACGTGAGCGCGAGAAAAGACGTTATGAAAACGACAAAATTCGATATGATCTGTGTGGGTCAATCATCAATCGATACCATTCAGAATGATCTTGGTACTGCTGAGAATATTTTGGGCGGTGCTGCAATTTACCCTTCAGTGGTTGCATCCTCTATTGGAGCGAAGGTGGGTCTAGTATCGAGAATTGGTGACGACTTCAATCCGTCATTTCTCGAATTTATTCAGCAAACTGGTGTTGATATTCAAGGGGTAGTGCGCTCTGCAGGAAAATCAACCAGAATTCGCCTTGAGTATCGAGGGGAAGATCTCAGCTCCATTAAGGTATTTGAAGGTGTAGCGGATGATATGACAGCAAGTGATTTTCCTTCAGAGTACTTTCAAACCCGTTTAGTGCATTTTACAACTTTACCGTATCATGTTCAACTCGAACTGCAATCTTTGCTGAAAAAACATTGTGTAATTTCGTATGACCCTCATGCAGAACTGAATTCTATGGATCTCACCTCAATTAAAACACTGTTACAAGATGTTGATATCCTCATCTGTAATATGCATGAACTACTTAGAATAACAAAAGCGCGCAATGCCACTGACGCGATTCAGAAAATAACTACCTTTGGACCCAAACTTTTTTGTTTAATGAATGGGAGTAAAGGTGCATCAATTATTTCTGACGATGAAACTTTAACAATTCCACCCTTTCCCCCTCACCGAATCGTGGATTTTGTTGGAGCTGGTGATGCTTTTGCGGCGGGGTTTCTGTTTAGTTACGTTCAAGGACGTAGTCTATTTCAATCGGGATTAATCGGTGCATTATGTGGATCTCGTGTGATAGGGGGTTTTGGCTTAAGTTGCCTTCCCACGAAGGAAGATATACCGCGTGCTTTAGAATAAGCGAGTGGGCTGAAGCGATGATGTATCGGAACAGCGAGCAAGGGCGCTAATATTAATACGCGCGCGCGATACCCTGATGCATCCACACAAGTTTGTGTCGAGGTGAAATACAACGGGCTCGAAGTTAAAACTTTCAGTACGCAAGCCTTAGAGCTGGAACGAGTTGAGCAGATGCGAATAAAGTAACGAAGGTTCTCGACTGATTAAAATGCTAAAAAAAAGCTTATATGATTAGGCCTAATTGATAAAACAGTGTTATATAACCGCGTTATGCGCGCGCGTGTTCTCCCTTGATGTACGAGGACAAGTATGTTCGTATCCCGAACTGTTCACCATCAGCTAGCTAGAAGGATAGATACACGTGAATCTTGATAAGGAAGATCAGGTAATGCCAGAAATGGAATCTGTCGGCAGCGAGATAACTTTAGCTGATCGTTGGGATCATTTCTTAGCGCGAATCGGTGTCAACCAAATGAGTCATATAATTGAACCGGGGCTTTATGTTGTGGGGTATCCATCTCCTTATTCTCCGGTATTCGTAACGGCAAATTACACGTTAAGCTTCGATGCCCTTCGATCCAATTTACATAACGTGGATGCATATATTATGGTACTCGATACTGAGGGGGTTAATGTCTGGTGCGCAGCTGGGTGGGGCACCTTCGGGACCTCTGAAGTGGTGGATCGTATAGCTGCGACAAGATTGGGAAGTGTAGTTAGTCACCGAAAATTGATATTGCCTCAACTCTCAGCTTCTGGGGTCTCTGCTTTCGAAGTGAAGAAGCTGTCGGGATTTACCGTTGAGTACGGGCCAATTATGGCGAGTGATATTCCCGAGTTTTTGAAAACCCAGAATGTTACGTCGGAAATGCGAAGAGTCCGATTCGACCTCAAAGACCGTCTTGTTCTGATACCTGTTGAGATTAAAGCAATACTTCTGCCGATGATTATAACGGCTTTAATATTTTATTTTATTGGAGGTACGCTCAGTATGACCGCTCTATTGGTATCTCTCTTTGCCGGAATCGCCCTTTTCCCTGCTCTCCTTCCATGGATACCTACTAAAGATTTCAGTAGTAAGGGCTTCATTTTAGGAATCTCCGTAGCAATACCATTTACGTTATCAATATACGTAAACAGTCCGACATCGATATTGTGGATGAAACTGATGCAAGCATCGATCCCTCTTCTCATGATGGCTCCTGTTACTTCGTACCTCGCCTTAAACTTCACGGGATCAACACCTTATACTTCGAGAAGTGGCGTGAGAAGAGAAATTTTCAAGTATATCCCCTTCCTACCCCTCATTTTTGGAGCAGGGATAATATTAAATCTGATAATGTTGCTGATACTTTAGGTGACAATACCATGATGTTCAACTCATATTCAATTAATACCCTGATCTATGACGAAGAAAAATGCACGAATTGCGGTATGTGCACTGAAGTTTGTCCACACCAAGTGTTTGTGACGGGAATAAAGAATGTCATATTGGTAAATCCTGAGAATTGCATGGAATGCGGAGCATGTCAACTAAATTGTCCATCTGCCGCCGTAACCGTGGATAGTGGTGTAGGATGTGCGTCTGCAATGATATGGGCGGCATTGAGAGGAAAAAAAGAGGTGGAATGCGGACCAAGCTGCTCTACGGTTGAAACCGGTTAGTTGAAATTAATTGTCTGATCTCATGCGTGCGCGCGTATTATTTGCTATTTGCTAAATCCAAAACTGGTTGAACGCACGCGAAAAAGC
>JAOZHK010000203.1 GCA_026014905.1 Candidatus Bathyarchaeota archaeon | reverse complement strand
GAATACTAGAAGCGAAAAAAATTGCCGGGATGGCTGAAGCGTATTATGCTCAGATCGCCCCTTGGATGCATTGTGGACCCGTTGCAGCAGCAGCTAATATCCAGCTTGATGTGACCTGCCCGAATGTCCTCGCACAAGAAGGTATCGAAATGATGGGTAACTCACCAGCTGATACTAATACATTAGAGCGCGACATCATCGAAGTCCCCATCACAATAGAGAATGGGTACATTATCCCCTCGACGGCCCCAGGCCTCGGGATCGGTAGAGTCAAAGAAGAAATTCTAGATCAATACCCTTACCAATCAGAACGCCAAGGCCACACCTATGAAATAGGAGATAGATATCGGAAGTATCCATAAGCAATTCGAAGGGCCGTACATCAATTAACCCCTCATACGCGCGCGCGTGAGGGGGTTAGTCACATTCACGCGCGTAGAACTTGTCACCATTGATCTTAACGTTTAATCTTCGCGAGCGCGTTTTTGATCCCATTGGTAGCCCACTGATTCCACGGCAGGGTGAATATCCTGAATCCTCTCGCAATAAAATCGTTAGGGTCTTGACCTCCGGGGATGAACCATATGCCCGGGGCAACCCCGGCTGTTGTGCAAGCGGTAACGATCTGATCTAAGGTTTCTTGATATTTGGTGCTCAGAAAATCCTCCGGAATGCCCATACTAATTGAGAGGTCTAGCGGTCCAACCAACGCCACATCAATGCCAGGTACCGAAAGAATCTCATCGATATTGTTTACCGCTTCCACTGTTTCTATCATAGGAAGCACTAATACATTGTTATTGACGGTGGATGCGTATTCACCAAAGCTCGTGAATTCTCCCCAGTCACCTCGCATGCCAGCTGCACTTCGAATCCCTTCAGGTGCATATTTACAACTACGGACCGCGGATATAGCTTCCTCCTTTGAGTTCACCATAGGTATGATTATGCCCTTGGCTCCAATGTCGAGGGCGTAGCAGATAAGCGCTGGATCGTTCCCTCCGACTCGAATAATCGGAATCGCACTTTTGCCCCTCATCGCGCGGATTTGTGGGTGCAATTCTTTGATAGCCACAGGCGAGTGTTGAGTATCAAAGAAGAGAAAGTCAAAGCCTGCATCAGCCAAGAATGCTACAGGACTTGTTAACGAAGCACCCGTCCCAATAGCGGTCTTACCAGCCTTCAATATATCTTTAACACTGCTCATACTCGAATAACCTCACTATAAATTGGTTACAGTTCAATACTTAATAATATGGTTTTGCACATCGCGCGCGCGAAGAGTTTGCACGGTTACTGGGTGTGTGGATTACACGATGATGGGAAAGGTACTCCAGTGGGCGTAGGGATGTTCCTGCATATGTCGGATACCTGCGGACGGATCGGTCGCGATGAGGGCATCAGGGCGTGCGTGACAGTGGTACGTATAAGCAATGAGGTCGGTGATGGGTGTGGGTTTGGCTTGGCGGATCAATTCCCGGAGTTCCAGGGCGAATTGTTCTGCGGAGAGGAGTGGGTCGGGGGTTGCGAAGGCGTATTGTGCATCCTCATCTACGTGTGAGCCATCGGGTCCATCCCAGAGATAGCCACAGAAGACGGCGTGGGGTTGGCGGCGTCTGGGCCGTTTCACTTCATTGACACGAAAGGTCATGCGTCGATACTGTTTTTTTCGGAAGGTTCCCGTTTCGCGTATGGCGGGACTTCTGGTCAATTGGAGGAGTTCTGTGAAATCGGGTTTGATCCAGATGGAGAGTAGGGGATGAGTGTAGATGAAGTGTTTGCCCACCTCATCGGAGCGGGACATCGCCATTTCAAGCATCGTGTACTGGTAGAGGAAGCGGTGCCCCGTGAAGCAGAGCTGCCCGGTCGCGCTCTTAGTTTGAATATCGGCGACTTTCTGGAGGCGTTCGGTGGGTAGGAGAATGGGGGCTTTTTCGCGAGACGTGATGGCGTGCTTGGTGGTGAGGATGACTCCGGTGGTGAACGTTTCCTGGTGTTCTTCCCCGATATGGGTGAAATAGGAGAATCCGCCACGGTTTAAGGCCCGCCAGATGTCCTCCAGATACTTGGTGGCATTCCATGCCTCTTGCTTGTAGCGCCGGGGCTTGGTTTTATCGCTATCTTGGCGGAGTTTGATCCGTAACCAGCCGTGCTGTTGGAGTTGCTGCAGATGGACATTGATGTCGAATGATGGGAGTGGAGGGGGTTCTAGACGTTGTCCACACTCGGGACAGAATACTGCAGGGTCAGGTCGATGCGCTTGGCAAATTGCACAGTAAGGCATCGCGGTTACACCTTGGGAATACTAAGGAGGTCTGACTAGTAAAAACTTTCGATACGCACGTGTTCACAGTTAGCTTAATACGTGACATCCATATCTGGGGTAAAGAATAAAACGGAAATGAGTAGAGATATATCAAAAGGGGGAGACGACAATGCCCTTACGTAGTGATATTACAAAGATTATGATTATTGGTTCTGGACCGATTGTTATTGGGCAAGCTTGTGAGTTCGATTATTCTGGTACTCAAGCCTGCAAAGCCTTGAAATCGTTAGGTTATCAGATTGTATTAGTTAATTCAAACCCTGCGACAATTATGACCGACCCCGATATGGCGGATGCCACGTATATTGAGCCCCTCAATCTTGAAACGATGATTAAAATCATCGAGAAAGAACGCCCAGATGCTTTACTGCCCAATTTAGGTGGACAAACCGGACTTAACCTCAGTTCGAGCTTAGCAAGTTGTGGTGCCTTGGACAAATATAATGTACAGGTCATCGGTGTAGACCTGGAAGCTATTCGACGCGGTGAAGACCGTTTGGCTTTCAAAGAAACGATGATTGAACTTGGTATCGCTGTACCTCTGAGTAAAGTTGCATACACTGTTGAGAATGCTGAATCAATTGCTACCGAGCTGGGTTATCCAGTCGTTGTGCGGCCAGCCTTTACGCTTGGTGGTACCGGCGGAGGTCTGGCATATAATGTCGAAGAATTACGCGTAATTGCTAGTCGCGGTATCGCTGCCAGTCTAGTTGGCCAGGTGTTAATTGAAGAATCGGTGGAGGGGTGGGAAGAACTGGAACTGGAAATTATCCGGGATGCTAAAAACCAGATTATTACCGTATGTTTTATTGAAAATGTAGATGCGATGGGAGTGCACACCGGAGATTCTTACTGTACGGCTCCCATGCTGACGATTAGTGAATCGCTGCAAAAACGCCTCGAGGAGTATTCTTACAAGATAGTCGAAAAGATCGGGGTTATCGGGGGTACGAACATACAATTTGCATACGACCCGAAAACCGGAAGGGTAGTCGTAATTGAGATTAACCCACGCACGTCACGTTCGTCTGCCCTGGCCTCGAAAGCCACCGGCTTCCCCATTGCTCTCATTTCAGCCAAATTAGCCGTCGGGGTGACGCTGGATGAATTACCATACTGGCGAGGAGGGACCCTGGAAAAATACACGCCTTCAGGCGATTATGTAGTGGTTAAGTTTGCCCGCTGGGCGTTTGAGAAGTTCCGTGACGCTGAGGATCGGCTTGGTACCCAAATGCGTGCTGTCGGCGAGGTGATGAGTATCGGTAAAACGTATAAAGAAGCGTTCCAGAAGGCGATCCGGTCTCTGGAGATCGGGCGGTTCGGGCTGGGATTTGCCAAAGATTTTCATGAAAAACCACTTGAAGATTTAATGAAACTGCTGAATTACGCTTCCAGTGAACGGCAATTCATTATGTATGAAGCTCTTCGTAAAGGTGCGGATATCCAAGAGCTGTATCGGAAGACCTTTATCAAGCCCTGGTTCATCCAGCAAATGAAACAGCTTGTGGATGAAGAAGAGCAAATCATTCGGTATAAGGGCAGAAAACTCCCCGATGATGTACTTATTCAGGCGAAGAAAGATGGCTTTGCGGATAAATATTTAGCCAAATTGCTTGCCATCGATGAAGCAGAGATCCGTAAACAACGTGTTGCGCTTGGATTATTGGAATCATGGGACATTGTTCCAGTCAGCGGGACAGAAAATGCGAGATATTACTACTCGACGTATAATATGCCGGATCAAACCGTAGTGAGCCAGCGTCCGAAGGTGATGGTTTTAGGGGGCGGGCCAAACCGTATTGGTCAGGGTATCGAATTTGATTACTGTTGTGTCCACGCTGCCTTTGCACTGCGAGAAATGGGCTATGAAACAATCATGGTCAACTGTAATCCTGAAACGGTATCGACCGACTACGATACGTCAGATAAATTATATTTCGAGCCGCTGACCGTTGAGGACGTCTTGAGTATTTATCAAAAAGAGAAACCTCTGGGTGTCATCGTTCAATTCGGCGGACAAACTCCCCTCAATATTGCCGCGGAACTGGAGAACTCAGGCGTGAACATTCTGGGTACATCAGTTCGCTCGATTGATATCGCCTCGGATCGCGGGCTTTTCAATCAAATGATGAAGAAATTCGGCATTCCAGTGCCGGAGTCAGGCATCGCGAGAAATCTTGAAGAGGCCTTGATGGTTGCGAAACGTATCGGATACCCCCTTATCGTCCGTCCGTCCTACGTACTCGGTGGCCGCGGCATGGAGATCATCCACGATGAAGATGAGCTGAAAATGTATGTCGCGGCAGCGGTCGCTGTCACACCGAATCGGCACCTCCTCATCGATCGGTACCTGGAAAATGCGATCGAGACCGAAGCAGATGCTCTATCTGATGGACGTGACGTCTTTATTCCGGCAGTGATGGAGCATATTGAGTATGCTGGTGTTCATTCCGGAGATGCAGCGTGTGCTGTTCCCCCGGTTACTCTACAGCAGACGCATATCGACACGATTGAAGAGTATACGCGGCGGATCGCGATCGAGTTGAACGTCACAGGCGTCATGAATATCCAATATGCGATATCCCAAGACATAGTCTATGTGCTGGAGGCCAACCCACGTGCCTCCCGAACAGTACCTCTGGTATCGAAAGTGTGTAATATACCAATGGCAAGTTTAGCCACGCGTTTAATGATGGGCAAGACAATAACAGAGTTGAACCTGCAACAGCGTGACATTACACACGTTGGCGTTAAAGAAGCCGTCTTTCCCTTCAATATGTTTCCCGAAGTCGATCCAGTGCTCGGACCTGAAATGAAATCGACCGGTGAAGTGCTCGGTATCGCTGAATCCTTCGGTCTGGCGTATTGGAAAGCACAAGAGGTAGTCAACTCGTTGCCGACCACGGGAACGGTACTGATAACTGTCGCTGAGCGTGATCGTTCAAACGCGCGCGCATTGGTGGAAGTAGCCAGACAATTTGTTACATTAGGCTTTAAGATACGGGCTACTACAGGGACTCAGGCTTTTCTGGCCAGTTATGACGTCGTTTCTGAACATATTCTCAAGGAACATGAAGGCCGACCGAATATCACGGACGCTATTAAAAATAAAGAGATACAGCTGGTGATCAATACACCTTCAGGAAAATTGAGCAAGTATGATGATTCTTATATTCGAAAGGCGGCTATCAAATATAAAGTACCTTATATCACGTCATTGACAGCTGCCCTGGCCTCCGTCAGAGGAATTGCCGCGTATTGTGCGGGAAAATCTACTGTCAAATCCATTCAGCAATACCACGCCGCGCACGCGTGATCTGAGATTTAATGGGCTCCAAGAAGCATCAAGTTAGCAGTTTTTCTGATGAAACACTAGTCTGCGTGTATCAATCGACCAAACGTATAGCGCGTGAGAAAGCTCTTTTACATTCCAAATCGATATTCCTTGACAAGGCAACCACGATGAAGATCGAATCCGTGTTAAATAGGATGGGGAAGACATTTCGGGAAAAAGGGATCGCACAAAGAGTACGGGACATCCCACTATCGCCGATTA
>JAOZHK010000185.1 GCA_026014905.1 Candidatus Bathyarchaeota archaeon | reverse complement strand
GTATTTGAAGAAATCGCGTCTCGCGAGGAGTGTTTCATAATTGAAGTATCCTGTTCCAGTAATTGGGCGTGTGACAGCAGCTTCAGTTAATGGAACCGCACTGGCCACCTCTAGTTGATCTTGGTTTAACGTGATCGTGGCCATTTCTCCTCCCCTATTGTCTGCTAGCAGATCAACGCAATAGTGACCTGCTTCCATAGCGAGACGGCGATCAATGTCAAGAGGGGGTCCGTTTCGAAGTTGATAAGTTAAGCTTAGGAGCGTGCAGCGGATTTCTTTCCCGCGTTTTTTTGAAAAGTTCCGGATTGCTGCGCCTAAGGAGACCACGAGAAGATGAGGGTCGAGTTTATAGTGACCAAACTGATCAATGTCTTCTTTTTGTACGTGACTTTCGAGCCCAGTCAATTTCGCGCCTTCGGCAACCGCAACGACTGCACAACCAGCATTCTGATTGTAAGCTTCCTCAATTCTCATCAAGATATCGTCGAGGGCGTACTCTTTTTCTGCTGGAATAATTACATCAGCGTGACCATACGCACCTGCACCAACAACAACCCAGTCGGTATCTCGTCCAAACATTGAGATAATGGCGATTCTATTATGCGAATAGGCTCCATCATAACTATTTCGGAGACATTGAGCCGCGGTATGGACTGCGGATGAATAGCCTAAACAGCAATAAGTTTCTGATAGATCGTTATCCATGGTTTTAGGCCAACCGACGATTTGAATATCATAGTCTTCATGAAGTCTTGCTGCAGCCCCTAAGGTATCGTCTCCACCCATCGCAATAACTCCATCAATGCGACGCTTTGACAAATTTTCTGTCACCCGGGTCAGAATTGGTTTCGTTCGACTCGACTTGATGACTGTCCCTCCACCATACGAAAGTCTCTCAATGTGCGGCTGAGATAAATCAAGATCGACAAAGCGATCTTCTTGCATCCCTTGCCACCCGTCTAATGCTCCAATAACCTCCCAGCCATGTTTCTGGGCATTGGTGATGATTGCGGCAATACCTGAATTGAGAGAGGATATATGGCCTCCGCCTGTTAGGATCGCGATTCTTTTCTTCATGACATTCACATTCAAAGTCGGTAAATTGGTAACTGGTCTTCGCATAATAGAAGGAGGTAAGTTACCTTATCTACATTTTGGAGAGCCGGTCCTTGAATTTATTGAGGGTTCATATCCACGCAATTGAGCTATTGAGAGCATGGTAAGCGTCTAGCTAGAAAGAAAGCGCGTGATACGTGTTTCAAGTAAAGTAGCTGCATCCTGCAATTTTTTGCGCGTAAGATTTGTGATCTGCTTATCATGTACCAATGTCTGGCGACTTGATGTAATTTGTTTTTGAACTTGCGGTGGGCTTGTTGATCCATGGATGATTCGAGAGTGAATCGAATTAACTGGATTCAACGCGTCTCGAATAAGTTGTTCGCTAACGTTCAGTGGTCGCCCAAAAGCGGGATAGGCAATCGCCGCGCGGTCTAATAGACCCGCAGTTACATCCTGCTCTGATTTCCCTTCCTCAGTTGCTAACCGTACTAAAGTCGCACAGATCTGATGCGCCATCCGCCATGGAAGTCCCTTGGATACGCAGAGAGTACGTGCTAAATCTGGGATGCACAGCCAGCCGCTGTGACAAAACTCCATCATCTGATCGGTGTTCCAACTCGTTGTCTGTAAGATTTCTGTTGCGATTTGAAGACTATTGATTATATCTCGTACCGCAACCGCTAATTCCTCAGCTGTACCTAAATGGATACGTGCTTTGGCTGAACTTTCACCAAGCGGTAAAGTATAGATTGCGTGAGGATTCTTTTTATGAGCCATAATACTGCTCGTTCCACACCAGCGATCAGCAAGATCCGCGATTCGATATTCCCAGCCACTCCATAATTGAAGATCTTCCCCCAATCGTCGTAAAGGAGTCCCAATGGTTATCAATGTGGCAAACGCCTCAATTCGAAAATCATCTGTCAACCACATATCATTCGCATTCTCATACACAGCATCAAAGCCAAGTAACTCCGCTGTTCGATGCGGATTCAACGGAAAATCCGTGCCCGTTCCTTCCGAGGTTCCCGCAGGGCTAATGTTCGTATGTTTATAACAGAGGACCAGCCGCTCAAAGTCACGTTCCAACATTTTCACCCACGTCAGGAAATAGAATGCCAGCGTAATCGGTCGCCCCCGTTGTCCATGAGACCAATACGGCAAAATCGTGTTCATATGTTGGTCACTCAATGTAATCAGGGTTTCACGAAGGTCATTCACGTTATCCATGAGATCGAGAAGATAATTTCGCTGAGTGATGCGCTGATTAACCGTGTTGAGGTCATGACTACTCCGACCTGCGTGAATCCAGCCACCAGTCCACCACCCGAATTTCATCGTCAAATAAGCTTCACCAGAATGGGCGACTCCCCCAATCTGTTGTCTCGCATGGTCGATCCCTTCGTTCTCCATCGTGCGAAGAGCCTGAAGACACGGGATCCCCTCGTCCCGTGGGATAATCTGTTCTTCGAGGAGCATAACGAGGTGAGCCTTATCGAATTGGTGATAGCCATAGAACCGTGGCCACGATGGAGAATACGATGTCCAAGTGCGGCGACGATCTTCTTCCATTAATCGCCCTATCCCAGGTCGTCGATAGAACCATCCATGCCCCCGATTTTGTTGGATCTTGGGAATGTAAGTCATTTTTTCAATATTGATATACTCATCTTCAGCCATTCTTTTAACCTCCAAAGCATGAACCCCTTGAATTAATGATGGGGACTGCCCCCGAGTCCACGCATATTGAACATAAGTATGGGGTGAATTAGAATTTAGAATTTGTCCACGGTTGGCTGAAAGGCTTCAGGAATCGTATAAAGGTTAAGCGTGTATCCACGAAAGTAGTCTTGTTTTACGTACTGCCATCCGGTAAAGGTAAAGTAATGACTGACAATACGGGTTCCAGATTTCGCTTCAGTAGATAATTTCGTTCGAAGTCGATCATTCCCAAAGGCGGTTAAATAGAGAAAAATCACTGTCGCTTCAGATATGTTGGCGTCTATCAGGTCCTGTTGATAGATTGTGATTCGTGACTCAAGTTTCTCTTTCTCAATTTTTCGCCGCATTGTTTCTACTAAATGCTGGTTTAGTTCATATCCAACGGCTGTGTTAACGCCAAAGTCATGAATGGCAGTAAACAGAACCCGACCATCTCCACAACCCAAATCATAGACAACATCATCTTGTTGTGTTTTCGCGAGGGAGAGCATTCTCCGCACGACATTCAGAGATGAGGGAATAAATGGGGCGAGACTTGTCATCAGGGATCGCTCAAGCATCATCGATTGACTTATGACTTAATATTCCTTTTGTCCACCCGAATTCAGCTTGAGTTTGCAGGGAGTTACGCGCGCGTGATTTGACAGGGGTTGTTAGTGATGGCATGAGAGGGTTAAGATCGCCTCGGGTGCCGTCCAATATAGTTCCCATGTTTGCCCCTGGTCTTGGCTGAGATATAATTTGTCTTCATCTGCTACCCAGGCGGTATGCTCGTCCATATAGGCAATATGGAAGGTGTCAATGTTCTGCCGCGTTGATGGGGGAAACCCTTGCGACACATGGTGCCACGCGACACCCGCATTTTCAGAATAGTATAATTGACCATGAACATTGGTGCCAGTGGGGCCATCACTCACTCCACAGAGCATAATGGAGGAATCTTTCGGATTAATAGCAATTCCGCGGCCATAACGATTTTGTAAAGCGTTGGATCGATGATGCCAAGTCTTTCCACGGTCAGCACTGATATAGACAGAGAGATAGGTGTTTGCGGCTACGTGGTTATCACTCGCGGGAGTTGTCGCGACTTCGTGAACGTCGTTGTGAAGGGTTGGTGTAACGGGTTCCCATGTGTGGCCTTGATCAGGTGAGCGCATAATGCTTCCGACATGAATATCGGCATAGACGCATCCATCGGTCGTTGCAGCGAAACTACGTACTGCTGGAGGACCGCCCCATGGAGTGTACCACTCCGATCGTACAGGCAATGCTTCGAAGCCGGTACATAAATTTGCTGTGCCGTCTTCTTGTAGCCGATAGATATGGGGTGGTGTAGTCCCAATGAGAAGGTGTAGTGGGCGTTCCTGGAGCAGACACAATGCGTCAATTCGATCTGGGATGTTGGTGGATACCTGTCGAGTCTCATTGCGAGTTCTGAGGAGGAGAGAACCATCGGTTAATGCAATAATATGGGTCTCCTGAGCCTCGAGGGCGCGACGAATGGATAAATCAGTATGCAGCAGATCTGGTACCGAACGCGCCCTTTTAAGAGCGTATACCGTGGATGATGTGGCAATAATCAAGTTAAGCTCAACGTTTTATCGATGCTCCTTAATCCTATTAAGTTTTGGCAAGTGCTCGTGAACTTCACAAACAATATATATCACATAGGTTATAGCTAGCTAGTTATCATAGATTCATCAGGAATCAGTCAAGTATTTTATCTGAGGGATGAGTCATCAGCAGAATTGAAGGATACCGCCGCGAGTTACGAGATGCAGAAGATTTCCGCGACATTTGGGAAATCGTGAAAGACTCCGTAAAAGATGTGTTACAACAGTATCGCGTCGGAATGATGTTATTTCTCGACGATCTGCACCTTCAGGTCGGTGCCTATCACCAAGTAGGAACCAACAATATCGTTATGAATCGCGTCCTCTTAGAAGTGGTTGAATCCACCATCCACGATCCCCTACGCGTTAACGCCTTTATTTATCATATTTTACTGCACGAATATCTGCATGCTGTAGGCTACATCAACGAGCGCGAAGTCAAATCCTTAGTGCGTCAAGTCTCGAAAGCGTGTTTTGGCACCCAGCACGTTGTGACGCAGCTCGCAAATGCAGGGCCATGGAGCATTCTGCAAAACATCCCGCTACGACCCTTTCAAGTACCCAAACGCATGATTGAAATCGTGAAAGACTTTGACTCCTCAAACCAGAATTACATCGCTTAAAGTCACACGAGATCTCACAGAATCAGCGGTTTTTTCCACAATTGGTTCGGTGTTATCGATAATTTACTAGCAGACTTGAACAGAGAAAAAAAGGGTATTGGCTTTACCAAATATCTTGAATAATCATGGCTAAGCCCAATTTTTCGAGCGTCTCTGGAAGCGGCCGACCTGTCTTCACATCCCAACCCATTAATTGATAGTAGTGCTCCAGCATCGCCTCCCAGTGGGGCATGATACCGACCCCTTTCCAAGGGCCATCGAGATGAGTCGACCCATAGCGCGTTGAAGGATAATCAAATTCCCGTGTAATCCCGGCGCGGAGATTAAAGACTTTCATCAAATTCACCGCACGCAAGCCAACGTTTTTGGCTTCTTCTGGCGTAAAATCCCAGCCAGTCACGGCTTCAACCGCTTTTGACGCCAACACCGTATTTAACCGAGTGTTAAAGCGACAGGTTCCTAGAGAGTCATCAAACTCCAGCAATCCCTTCGTGAGAGCCACCGCAGTAGCAGTTTCAATAGGATGACCCGGTTGATTACCAACCTCCGGGTCCATTAATGACCGATGAGTCTCCAACGTTCCCGTATTCGAGACGCTTGTATCAAACAACTCGCCCCAAGCCGTTCGATGATCATGACCTCGCGGAGCATTCCCCTTTAACGTATAGATCGCGGATTTCGCGGCGTCGCCCCCCACTTGTTGTGATGCCCGCATCACACCTTCCGCTAACAGATCACCAAACCCTTGACGATACGCTGTCATATACAAGAGTTGCTTCACGGCCTCAACATTTCCCCATCGCATATCCAGGCCACCCACATCCTCTTTCGAGAAAAAGCCCCGGTCATAACACTCCATCACCCAGGCGATCAACCATCCCGCTTCGTTATTTTCAAAGCCTAAGCGGTCGTTCAACCCGGAAAGCATCGCTGCGGCCGCTGCATCCTTATTATCGATGACCGGGCCCCATGCAGCCATCTGTTCATACTCCGGTTCTTCAACTAGCGTTCCTGCATATGGCCCCTCTGTAATCGTCATTAACGTGCTGTGATTTGCGGGGCATCCCCAGCAGGGGCTTCGTTGAGGTTGAAAATGCTCGCGAAGATAAGGTTCACTAAATTTCTCAAGTTGGTCATCCGAGATCTGCCAAACATTCGTAGAGTAGTTACGAACAGGCAAGCTCCCCGACCCAGATAACTGGCCTCGATGCACCCCGCCAATCGTTCCACGATAATCTTTAGTGTTCTCCCGAAACTGAGTGGCAACTTGTTTCAGCGCATCAGGGTCGTTGACGGCTATTTTCTCTTTCCCTCGGAATGCCGCGATCGCCTTCAAGCGTTTTGCACCGAGCACCGCGCCCGGTCCATTATGTGATGCAGAATGTCCTTTATCAACGAATACGCCCGCAAAACGGACCAGATGTTCCCCCGCAGGTCCGATCGATGCCACACTTACTGTAGTTTCCTTAGTATTCTGCTCCTTACTGATGACACCCCCGAGGTCATACGTATCTACACCCAGCAGATGATTTGCATCCACTAATTCACTGTGACCATTCCGAATAGCGAGATATAACCATCGTTTCGCAGCTCCTTGTATAATAAGCCCATCATAACCAGAAAATTTTAAAAACGCGCCAAAACGCCCGTTCGCTTGAACCGAGGTCGCGCCATTCGTTAACGCGCCTTTAGTCACGACACTAATCGTGCTGGACCCAGGAATCGCGGTGCCACCTAAAGGTCCAGACGCGATAATGACGCGATTCTCGGGATCGACCCAATCCGATTGGGGTGGAACCTCATCATACAGAATTTTTGCGCCAAGACCTGTTCCCCCAACATACTTCCGCAGAGTCTGCTCATCAAACGTCACATCAGATAAACGCTCAAAAGTGAGGTCAACCCGAAGCAATCTTCCAGCATACCCATTGATAGTTTTCGACATTAAAAACACCAACGACTTACACTTTACTTGAACTAATAAACCTATCAGTATACATCAAATATGCACAATTTGCTTATCGCAATTGTACATTTCAAAAAGAAAACGCAATATTCAAATATCAAGCCATGAAAACGGGTCTCTAAAGTTACTTGTCTTGCGTAATTATTAACTCAAAAAATAAATGGGAAAAAAGAAAGGAAGTGAAGCTAGTTAACTAGCTTCATACGCATTCGTGATCGCTTGTAGCTATAGGCTCCTAGAGTGGTTAAAATGAGTAGGGTCAAGATTAGCGCGATCAAAGCTCCAAGACTAATGTTTGCAACACCGAGCAGCGAAATTGGATCATCTGACGAATCCACATCACACTTGTCTTCACCATCTTTGTCATCAACGACACCACCAGTCTCTTCTTCAACGACACCACCAGTCTCTTCTTCAACGACACCACCAGTCTCTTCTGGACACTCAGGCTCAGGCTCTGGACACTCAGGCTCAGGCTCTGGACACTCATCGTCATCAGCATCATCCACACATGGATCACAAATTTGAATGAAAATAGATCCTGTGTCATCAGTTACTTGCCTACCATCAACTATAGCTTTCACAACTGCTCCTGAATTTAGCTCATATGTTCCACATGAAGTGTATTCCTGTTTGCCTGCTGGGTTCTCATCAGTTCTTATCACGAGAAAGATAGTCCTCGTTTCGTCTGCTTCCATGTCTCCAATGATCCAGGTAAAGTGTACTTTATTCGATTTCCCTGTCCATAAGATTATGAATTCATCTTCTGATATTGTACCTCCGAAGCTTATCTCAGTTTTTGGTTTGTCAAGAGTAGCCACTAAGCCTCCATTAAGAAATACATCATCGCCCCAGTGTGGAGCTAATGTATTATCGCCAGTTTCATCATAAATCGCATTTACATCTGCATATGCAAATGTATAATTGAAGGGTCCACGGAATTGCTCCATTGGATGATCGGGCATGGCGCGATTGTTCAGGTAGATTCCAAGAACCATCCATTCAGCTGCGAGTCGATCATAAACAACAGCGTTTTCAACAGCCTCGTGCGCGGTTACATTGATTTTAATCCACATATATAACTTGGTACCCATGGGATAATAGCCGTTTTCATGATTTGTACTGTAGATATCGACGCCAGGGTAAGTGTCTTCATTACAGAAGGGTTCCTTCATGACCTCGATAAGAGAATCACCGTTATCGTCAGGGCATTGAGCTTGGGCCGCAGGAAATACACCGATACTAGCAACAAGAAACATCATCATAATAATTGGGATTATTTTAACTTTCACGATTATTCTTCTCCTATATTTATTGGAATTTGTTTTATCGTGCCCCACCTCGGCACTTGAAGGTTTCACAATCTCTCTTTTGCTCTGAATAATCGTGTTAAGACTTGTGAAAAACAATACAAGACAAGTTTCAGTGGGTTTTTTTTAGAAAAGTAGATACGAAATTGCATCTAGATATGTGTGTTATGAATGATGGGGATTTCGCTTAACCTTTGAATCTATTACACACGCGCGCGCCTGAGAAAAAAGGTGGTAATGAAACAGACTAGTCCAAGGATTGTGAAGGAAATCTCAAACAGGAGAATGACTAGATTGCTTTCTCCAACTAATATGAACCCATAAAATACGAAACTGATGAGATGTACTAATACCCATCCAATGCAGGTAACTGCTACGCTAAGTCCCATCATTTCAGTAAACTTGGATAATGAATTTTGCATATACACGAAGGTACAATAACTATGCTCATAGAATTTATTAATTCACAATCTGGATTACGTGTCGATATGTTTTTGCGTTCACTGCAAGCTGGAAACACCAGAAGAGATCTGAATACAGGTCAACCATTTTCGATGACAGTAATTGAATTGATGTCATTATCTTTAACTAAAATGTTTTAAATGCGTAATCGTAGATATTGGTACGCATATGACCTTTTATCATCTGTTTCTCACGTATCTTGACGAGACCGATGAAGAAAACAAGTTATTATATCAAAACATCGCCTCAGAACAAGAACTTCAGGCGATTATTACCCCCATTCAAGCCCAGCGCACAGTATCTATCTCAGATCACACAGTCAATCCAAGTAAAATTATACATCTTCGGATTTATCGGAGTGAGATTCAGTTTCAAGACCTGCAGCTCCCTGATGGTCAAAGTCCAGTAGGACATCAATATGATTACATCATGTATTTTTTCGATCATGAAATGGTTGATGGTATCCAGATCTGTACTGACGAGTTTCTGATCACTCTCCCACCTGACGGAGAACGTACTCTTGTAGATGGTGACGAACTCGAGCATACAGAGCTCATAGAAGACGTTATTCCCAACCTTTCTACGTTAGGAACACTAGATCAAGATACACCCCCCGAGCATGGATCAGAGCCCACGTCATTGTTTTCTATTCGTGATCAAGAATTTACCCGAAAGAGAGACTCGCTGTTTTTCATTTTGTGCAATTTCGCATATATTGGTAATTTTTTGTTACTTGTGATGATGCGGTGGACCGAGCTTCCCAATCCAACATTTCTCTCAGCATTTAGTGGGGATACCGTGATCACACTTTGGTCGATTATTTCTTCTGTCCTGATTTTTGTTATGTTATTTGGATCGAAGTTCATACTCATCAATCGGGGGAAGAGCAGCACCGTTCTCGCGTTGAGTTATATCGGTATTCTCGTCGCTATGTTAGTCATCAACGTCTCACTTAATTTTCAATTCACTTCGATAGCGAGTGTGAATACCGGATTTTTTATGATCACTTATTCATCAGCGTATATATTGATGGTTGGGGAAATAGTCATCATTGCTTTCACCCTTTTTTATGACGCTTCCGCTTCATTACTCGGTCGAGAGCTATTATATCAAGAATTAACGAAGATGGTTAATCCCATCCTCGTGATCGCGTCAGCGACTATGTTTACCGGCATGGTGGTGACGAACCTTGTTCTGTCCACACGGTATAATATCTTCTTCCCAATCTGGTTTGGATATCTCTTTTTTGGAATTGTATTGTGGATATTAGCGATACAACTCAATATTCGGAAGCTGCAATGGCAACGTTCCATTGAGTATCGAATCCAACTTATTGCTGAATTTCCTACGTTACCTCCACTAACACAGGATCAGATGGAGGAACGAAGACGGCTACCGGCGCTGCCACCTCTCTAACTCTCCTAGAAGCTTACCAGACGCTTATTGACGTGAAATAATCTTAAATGGATCTAACTCAATACCTTGTCTGTAATACACACAAGAAGATGATTGAATGGCATCAATTCTAGTTACGGGAGGATCGGGATTAATTGGGAGTTATACAGTAAAAGCTCTTGTTGAACGGGGCGACACGGTGACCGTCCTTGATCTCAGTCCGCCGAGAAATCCCAAGATTCGTTGGTTGCTCCGTGATGTTTGGGAGCACGTCACCTTCGTTGAAGGTACAGTCAGCGATGATTTTCCAACGCTTCTCACCACCTGTAAGGACTACGAGATTGAGAAAATTTTTCATGCCGCTGCGATCTTTCGGCATGCCTATGAACAAGCACATCCGTACTATTCACTTCATACCGCTGCTACAGGTATGTTGAACATCTGTGAAGCTGCACGTCTTCTCAGCCTTGGGCGAATTGTCTTTGCCGGATCCAACGGCGAATATGACTCTCTCATGGCGGATCATGATATTACCTCGATGGAACCCACGACAGCACGTATGTTTCACCCTCAAGTTGGATCAATCCCTTATAGCTCAGGCAAGAAACTCGCGACAATTATTGGGATGTGTTACTGGCAAACCCAAGATGTGGATTGGGTGAATGTCCGACTTAGCCGCGTCTGGGGACTGGGCGCAAAGAAAGAGACCACAACAGGCACTATACTCATGATAGAG
>JAOZHK010000171.1 GCA_026014905.1 Candidatus Bathyarchaeota archaeon | reverse complement strand
CGCAAGACTTTCATAGGGATCAATGCGTCGTGTAGCACCACGGATGATCGTCCCTATCCCCTTATTGGTTGCTTGTGTAATCTCACGTTCACTATGCCGTACCAACGCTGAATACCACACTTGCATCGCGTCGAATGCCGACCACTCTGGTTTTAAGTACTCGCGTAGTTGCACGTACCCATAGCCGCGCGCCCGCCCGCCCATACTCACCGCAATGTGCCTGACTTGACCCGATTCCTTGACCTGTTGCATGGTCTCGAAGACATCGGTATTCTGAAGCTGTTCTGGATAGGCACTGTGAATCTGCCAGACATCAACGTAATCGGTCTTCAAACGTTTGAGACTGTGTTCGATATTGTGCAGCAGCTGTTTTCCGGTCCATAAATGGCGTCGCGCGTCTAGGCCAGCTTTACCTGAGGGTGGGATATCACACCCGCACTTGGTTGCCAGGAAATACTCACTTCGTCGGTGGGAGATGTATTTACCAATCATGTCCTCGCTTCGACCGTAGTCAGGTGCTGTGTCGATAAAATTGATCCCAGCATCCAACACTCCATTGAGCAGTCGCTCTGCCTGTGCTTCCCCTACATGGCGTAATTCCATTGCACCGTACCCGAGAACGGTGACCGTATCACCCGTTGCACCAAACACTCGTTTTTCCATTTCATCACGCTCCGTTCGCTCTTACGGGTAAGTCCTGAAATCTTATCTTATAAAGAACTCTATTGTTGTTAGTGTATATGAAACTGTCGTTCATCAAAAATGATTATTACAGCAATGCGCGCGCTACCCGGGTTTCCAGTTCCATCCACAACTTGGCCCTTTATTATCGCTATATCAAAAACCACGACCTCGTTTTCCCTTAAATTGTTTTAAAACAAGTCGTCTATGCAAACCAGAATACATTTCGGATACTTTATGTGATTATTCTGTTCCACTGTCTGAATGATAAATATTTAGCTTCCGCTTGGCTAATTGGGATCCACAAGACGGACCTTCTAACAATAGCCAAAGAGCTTTCCATGGAGAGTAAAAGAGGACTGTGGGAATTAATTAAATCACAATATCATGAACTTTATGAGAACAGCTAGCTATTACGTATTGAGAATGAAAGAGAACAAGTGTACGCCAGAACAAAGCAAGTCGTGAGTTTGATATGACACTAGAAATAGTGGATGCAGAAAAGATTTCGATGAGTGATGAAGACGTTCGTAAAATCGTTGAACTAAATACTCATCCGAAAGTCAGAGCATCGGACACATACTACAGGCATCATAGCAGTGATCTCGGAACGATGTTTCAAAGATTTAAAGACTTCTTTCAGAGGGCCCCTAAAGACAAAAGGCAGCTTTGCTTATTAGCCAAATTAGACGGAAACGTAGTGGGGTTTTTAGGAATACACCGCTTTAATGAGCCAAAAAACCACATGGGAGATGTTGGGATCATGGTTCATCCTGACCATCACTGCAAAGGCATCGGCACAAAGCTTTTGAAAACAGGGATCGTGTTAGCTAGAGAAAGAGGTTTATTGAGGTTAACGGCGGATACCCTTACAGAAAACAAAGCTATGAGAAGAATAGCTGAGAAAGCGGGATTTCAACTTGAAGGGATAAGAAAGAAAAATATAAACATGTACGGGCAACTCAAAGATGAAGCCTTGTACGCTTTATTGCTTTAGTAATGTAGCGCACATGCGCTTACGAGTTTACAGAACTATTAAAAATTTTATTTTAATCGCTGTCTCTTGGCGTTTTTGTTTTAAAGCACGCGTGCTATCGTGAAATGACTGGATTTCAAAACCATAAAGCATTTAGTCTTTAACCACGACAAAGGCGTTTGGAGTCGCCCCCAAGGAATCGAGTGGCCTGCTCTGCACGCGTAAATCCCATATGTGTCTCATCTCTCAAAAAAAGAGAGAGCCAAAAGACTTTCCTAAACGGGTAGCGTGGTACAGGCCTTCGACCATGGCGACTCTCGGATTATATTCAATACTCTCGACAAGGATTTATAACACGCACGCTCAACTACCGAAAAAACTATTAGAATAATGTCCACTTTCTTTACTAAAATTTGTAATTTGAGAGGAATGTAAAAATGGTTAAGAAAATAGGTATAATTCGATGTGATTCCCATAGTGAAAACTGTGCTGGGTTCAACTGTTTTCCTGCATTAAGAAACAAGACTGGACAATTCGAAAACTATGATGAAGTTGAATTAGTGGGGTTTGACACCTGTGGTGGATGTGATCGAGGTAAGACTGAAAAAATTGTTTCAAAAGCTGAACGATTGAGGGAAAAAGGAGCTGACGTAATACACCTAGGTAACTGTCTCATTGGAAGCTGTCCAGTTGGTGAGCAATATCTTCAAGCGATTAAAGATAAATTAGCAATTGATGTTATTCGAAGAACACATTAAGCCTTGCTAGATAGCTCTATATACTCATAAAAGACAATAGCGCGCGCTAAATGGCTGATTGTCTTATGAAGAATATTTTCTAATACTATTTTATGGTAAATTGTTATTTTTTTAAACCCTCATCGCTATAGCACGTGCTAATGCGTGGAAATTCGCAGTTCCATTTCAGAATTTAAAATAAGAGGTCGCTCGTTACGGTTTAATTGAAATCTACTCGTAAATAGCACATCTTACTGGGCCTTTACCACGTAATCCCGTTGCACATTTGCTACAAGCAAGGCATATGTTAGCATTACCTTTAATGTAATCTAATGAATCTACATTGGGCGCTTCCATGACTTTTTTCGGAAGTAATGGCTCGCACAACTGCCAACGCCCAAATCCGATGAGATCAATTCCATGTTCAAGATAACAAGACCCAATATTAAACGCATGTAGTCCCAATGCCGACCAACCCGTACTAGTGATAACTACTCCACTTTTTCTTTCACGAAAAATTTTTTTTGCGTGTAAAGCCAAGTCCTGTAAAATGAAAAAGTTGGGATGAAGATAAATTGTGGGATTCAGCCCACCGGTAGGAACTGTAATCCCAGCACTCACATTGACTAAATCAAAGCCCAACGTATTAAGCAATCCATAAAACCTCTCGACTTCAGTGATGTCCCGAATCCATGCTTTTGGGTTTGTACCTGTACTCTCTAGCACAGTAGGTCCTGCCATACCAAAACCTCCAGGAAAGCCTCCATCCCAACCATTTATCCGCGTTGTCCATAGAAAATTTTTATCTCCGATCTCTTTTTTTGCGCGGGTCATATATTCTTCAACAAAACGGGTCCGATTTTCAAAGCTACCTCCATAATAGTCCTCCCTCTGATTGTTCGGCCGCAGAAAGTTACCTGCAAAATACCCATGGCACTGTTTGAAATCAATGCCGTCGGCACCTCGTTCATAAGCGAGACGAGTAGCGTGAACATATTCATCCAAACGCGCGTCGATTTCGTCTGTTGATAGAACAGGTCCATTGGGAAACTCCCGTTGTCCACTGAAAAGTGCTTTTGGGGGCCCAGAAACATTCATATGGCCCGCCCCTGTGATTTGAAGTACCCATAATGTGTCTCCCTCAGCTCTTCTTTGGTCATTTTCTTTTTGTTTCATTTCTTTAAAGAATTTCTTCCACGATTCCTCGTTTTTTGCTTCATCTGTTAACACGAGTTCGTGTTCCCTGCACTTCTCCCTTGAGGAAGTGGCAGTTGTTTCCACTACGACCACACCCCAATTTCCTGCCTTCATTCGACAGTAAAAATCAAGTAACGAGTCACTGAAGGAGCCATCAGTCCTAGCATGATTGTGTTCGCATGGTTGTGCCAAGAATCGATTTCGAGCGATTCTTCCCCCAATATTACATTCTTTCATAAAGGAATCAATTGGATTCATAAGTAAATCTCCTAACGCGGCTATAGAATACATATGCTGCTAAAAAATATACTGATAAGAAGTAGCTAGCTCCTTTTTAACAACCCTCGATGCACGCGGTGAAAAAAGTTTTTAAGCTATGAACTGGGGTAACCCCCTCCATTATTATCGACCGGCCGGGATATGTTCAGAATATGCGGCAATCAGAGGATTCTTCCAAGAGCTCTTTGCCTATAGATACTTCACTCTATTATGGCTGGATTATGGTTTTTGTTTCGGCGCTGACAACATTCTTTTCTGGGCCGGGTCAAACCTACTCGGTTTCAACGTTCATCGATTCTTATATTCAACAATTTGGATGGAGTAGATCGACGGTTTCAACTATGTATTCCTTGGGAACCCTCACCTCAGGACTTTTGATGGGTTTTATTGGCAATTTGTTTGATCGGAAAGGGCATCGAATCATGACAACCTTCGTGGCGATTGGTCTAAGCCTAGCTTGTGTGTGGATGAGTGTCGTTCAGAATCCTGTGATGCTGCTTGGAGGTTTTTTTCTTATTCGATTATTTGGTCAGGGATCTATGAGTCTTTCCAGTATGACCCTACCGTTACAATGGTTTTCACGGCGAAGGGGGTTTGTATTAAGTCTGGTCTCGATTGGCGGAGTCTTAAGTTCTGCGCTTTTTCCTCCCTTGAATACTTGGTTGATTCACTCTTTGGGCTGGAAAGAGGGGTGGCGCATCTGGGCACTTCTTTTAGGGGTCATAATGACGCCGATCGCCTACCTTTTCATTCGAAATCGACCTGAAGATCTGGGGTTATCTCCTGACACGCTAAAGCCTGTTGAATCCGTGAGAAGCGACGGTGCCACGTTGAAGGAGGATGAATTGTGGACGTTACGTGAAGCGCTCGCGACGCGGTCGTTTTGGATGCTTCTTTT
>JAOZHK010000170.1 GCA_026014905.1 Candidatus Bathyarchaeota archaeon | reverse complement strand
CAGGCTTAACCCAAATGACAGAGGCTGTCCACGATGTAGGAGGGAAGATCGTGATCCAGATTGCGCATGGTGGAGCCCAAGGTAATCCAGAACTCACAGGGGAACTACTTGGACCCTCAGTGATCCCCGCGGTGAGTGGCGAAGGTGCAGCGTGTCGTGCAATGACGACAGCAGAGATTCATCGCGTTGTTGAAGCCTTTGGCGAGGCAGGACGACGCGCGAAACAAGCAGGATTTGATGGTGTGCAACTGCATGGTGCCCACGGGTTCCTCCTTAGCGAGTTTCTCTCTCCTTTCTTCAATAAACGCACCGATCAATATGGTGGTAGCCTTGAGAATCGCGCACGCATTGTTCTGGATGCCTATCATCGCGTTCGCGCCGCGGTTGGCACCAATTATCCCGTGATGATTAAATTAAACTCTGAAGATTTTCTCGAAGATGGATTAACGCTGGAGGAGATGCTGCAGGTCGCATCATGGCTGGAAACCGAAGGCATCGACGCCATTGAAATAAGCGGTGGCACTTCATGGGCGATTCGGCGTGGTAACCCAAACGCCTCATATTCGCGTGTGGAAAAAACGGACCTCTACTATCGTGATGCAGCCCGTCGCTACAAAGACGCCGTGAAAGTTCCCTTGATGCTGGTGGGTGGCATCCGATCCTTCGATGTTGCGAAACAAATAGTGGAGGACGGTCTCACTGATTATATTGCTTTGTGTCGTCCTCTTATTCGGGAACCTGATCTCATCAATCGGTGGAAGTCAGGTGATACACGCCCTTCGGCCTGTGTATCCGACAATGCTTGCTTCCGACCACTCGGGGAAGGAAAAGGCATCGTATGTGTACACTTGAAGAAGTAGTCTTTTCCCCTTCTTTTTTGTTTTTACAAGTCTTCAATCCCAGCGTATACGCTAATGAATACCATACCAGAACGCGTTTCCATAATAATAGACATTAAATCGTTTTTTGCATTCAGAGCAATAGAATTCTTTCACCTTAAAACTACCAAAAACCCACGCGTTTCCCTTGGCTTCAACTTCTTTTCGACAGATTGGGCATTCCATGCTAATTCAAACGCGCGCGCGTATAATATTAGGGTTATAACAAGGTCAGCATCGATTTTTAGTTATATAATACAGTAAGGCATTCATACCACTTTCTAAAACTAATCTCTTACAGTAGAATGCCCCAAACTGTTTTCACAGACAATAAATAGATAATACTATTTCATCTCGATAAGCTAGCTAGCTATTCCTCAAACGCTTACTCGCTCCACGCGCGTGCATCTGGGAATAGATGCTGAATGAAGAAAAAAGGAAAACGGGCTAGCGAATAAAAAAATAAGTGAGTTAGCTAGCGTCGTCGCATCACGATTACCACTCCAGCGACAGCAATAACGCCGATACAGACCACCGCGATCAGAAGTTCCGTTGATATGTCAAAGAGACCTGTTGATTCGACTTCAGCGACGGTCCAAGTTGAGAGATGATCGGTTTCACATACTAAGTATCCGTCCGCATCGATCGAGCTTTCAACAGCTTCCCATTGATTGCGTGTTTGATCCCAATACATCCACCGTAGCTGTTCACGGTTGACTTGACGACCCATCTCAGTATTCAAAGCCGATTCATTAATGTGTAATCGCAGTTGGACACGGAGTTGAAGCGTCGCGTTTGGCTCTAAACCCCAATACGTGTTCAGTGTTCGCTGCATTGTCTGGATACCCGTTGGGGGCTCGGTCATCATATGGACTGATAATCGAAATGGTTGATCTACTTCTATATTGAGGCCTGTGATGCGATTCCGGACTTGTGCATCACTGGTCATATTCATCACCATGTTTTGGCTACAATTCATGAGCATTGTCACATGCTGATAGCGATAGACATGCATCGTTCCTGCCATAATCTGTTCCATCTGACGATCGGGGGTCATGCCCATACGATCATAGTGGATTGCATCATCTGGGACACCAGGGACCTCGGAATCCTGAGCTGCAGCAAATATTGCGAAAGGCAGAGGAACGATACATAGTACGAGAAGACATACGCCTAACATGACAAGGGAGCGTGGTTGTGTTTTCATGATTTCGTTTCACCTCCATTGCGTTCATCGATGGATGCCATTGGGTGAAACAGTATATGGCACTTGCTTGTAACAGCTGTTTCACGAACTGAAATACAAACGTTCTTAACACTCAACCCTGTCTCAAACTCACTATTTGGACTCGATAAAAAAGGGTACAGAGCAGAACGCTCTGTGTACGTGTGGTAATCAGCTTCCTAGGTTATTGCAGTGTCGGTATTGATAGCGATGTCTCGCCTGGTTCATAAAGGCTGCACTATCGCATCCATTAGGACATTCAAGACCGTGTTGATGTTGATATTGTGCTTGGAGACCATCGCAGGTGTCAGAACATGAGCAATCGTTCTGGCAGCGTTGATCCTGATCTTGAAGTCGATCTTGGTCGCGTATTTGCTGTCCACTTGGCATGTCATTCGCCGTCGCTATGACCGTAGTCGCGGTTAATACAGAAAGCAGGGTTCCAAGGATCAATATGGTGAAGAATAGTCGTTTCGTATTTGTCTTCATGTTGTCACCTCCATTGAATTCATGTAGTGTCCTGAAGACTGAAACATTATATGACATCTTGGTGTAACCGGTGTTTCACTACATGAAATCCCTTGCCAACAACTCCATCGAAGAGTTGTGAAGTACTAAAAAAGAGGAGGGAAAGGATTCGACTTGGTTATTCGACTCCGTCACGCGGGGAATGCTATGACATTGAGTGTTCGATCCGCGATGTGGCCTGTTCCAGAGAGCATCATCCATTGAATGGAAACCACATAGTGACCTGGGTCCACGTCTGGCAAGTTAAAGGTGTAGGAATACGATACATGTTGAACGACAGCTGCGCGGGTGAGCACAATTAATGCGTCTGCATCCGGATACGCGACTGTGGAATTGACGACTGCGCGAACATAGATCGCATCGGTCGCGCCATCAACCCACGCGCGCGCGCGCGGCATTACGTCGTGACGCCGTGGAACGAGCAGGCTTTTTTTCCGAAGATACCTTTGCGGAAGACTTTGATATTACCATGCAGATCTTAAAAGCAGGCTATAAAATCCAGTATGAAGATAACGCCATAGCGTATACTGATGCCCCCAAAAGTCTCGAAGATTTGATGAAGCAACGCCGTCGATGGTATCGGGGCATGATTCAAGTCTTGAACAAACATCGTAATATGTTCCTGCGACCACGATATGGGATGGTGGGACTGCTTGGCGTGCCGAGTCTCTGGTTCACGATTGTCGAAACCATTCTGAATGTGGCATTAATTCTTCTGGGCGTATTCACAACGTTCCTGTTAGGTCAGCCGATCATCACGTTGACGAGCTTGATGCTGTATTTTGGATTTGAAATAGTCGTTGGCGCGTATACTTTGAGTCTCGATCCCGTCCGTAAAACGCGGGAGTATGTAACATTACCGCTGCTTTCCTTTTTCAACGTGTTCTTAGATGGAATTCGGTTAATGACTTTTTCCGAAGAACTCGTCAATATTCGAATGGTATGGGAAAAACCACAAAGGGGGACACCCAATGTCACTTGACGCAGCACTCTTAGGTATGGTCTTTGCCATCATCCTCTTCATCATTTTTTTCTCAGCAATCGTCCTATATCTCGCATATCGCATTAAAGAAACATTCCGGCATGAAACCCGGAGAGGCATCGTGGTCACGAAAATCGTCTTTTTAGTCGGTATTCTCTTTCTGGCGGGTGGCAGTTTCTATTTTCTCGCCAACACATTCGCTACATCAAGTAATGACCCCTCAGATGAACCAGTACTCGATGATGGAACAGCTCACCTGACTTTGGTCATCAACTATCCGTCAACAATCCGTATGAACACAAATCTCATCATCACGTTTACGATCATAAATCCCACAAACTATACTGCACACGGTGTCCTCATACAAACATCCGGATTACTCGATCACTTCACACTCACATCCGCGACACAGAACGTCAATGGCAACCTTATATCTCTAAATGAAGTCCCATCAGGAACCCGAATCTGCTCGCTCGAATTAATTGCCCCCGATCGCCCCTTCACGATCACAGAAACCATCACAGAAAGCTACCTCGAGATGACTCAGCCCATAACCCAGTCAATGTCTATCACAATAATGGGCGGGAGATAGCTAGCCACTTTATTTTCTGTTAGATCTTCCGACGCATCACTGGATCTCGTATCTTCGCCCATTCTTTGAGGGTACAATGCCCTAGTGGTTCCTGCAATCTTATGGATCCTTGAACATATCCCTTTTTATGGAATGCGCGATGTTACCCGCGCGCGCCCGTGCTCTTCAATGGGTATTCAGATCGCGCGCTGCTCAGTCGGTATCTTAGTAGATGGTGTTTTCTTCCAGAACCCTTTATCGTTCAGTCGTTTACCGAGATACACAAGACCGAGCATGACAGGGACTTCCCAGAACAGGCCCATCGTCGTTCCGAGCGCGGCTTGTGACCCTAACCCATATAGGCTGATCGCGGTAGCGATCGCGATTTCAAAGTGACTGGATGAGCCTATGATGACAGAGATGATGCCTTCGTTATATCGGAGTCCCGCAAATCGCGTCATCAACAAGTTTATCCCCACAACAATAGTGAATCCGACAAGCAAGGGGACGGAAACCAATATCATTTCTTCGGGATTTTGGATAAGCACCGTTCCATTCAACGAAAAGAGAACGATTAATGTCGTTAATAACGCAATTATGGCTATTTTCCCAATGATGGGTTTATATATATTGGTGAACCACTGCTCGCCTTTGCGTTTGGTGAGCAATTTCTTGGAAACGTAACCTAACACCAAAGGGATCCCAATGAAGACAAACACCGAGATTAACAGTAAGAACCGATCAATCGGGATGTTCTGGATACCCGTTAATAACGAGACAATTGGCGCATACAGGAACATGATAGTGATCGTGTTGAAACTTGTGGTAATGACATTCTGCTCTTGATTACCTTTGGCAAGTGCACCCCAGACTAGCACCATTGCCGTGCAGGGACTGGATCCCAAGAGAATTAGGGAGACAATTAATTGATCATGACCAAGTAGGAAGAGGTTCGCTAGAAATACTGTTACAACAGGAGCTATAACCCAATTTGAGAAAAGTGTTAGAATAATGGGTTTTGGGTTGTGGAAGAGCTTTTTTAATTCCTCGATTTGGAAATTCAAGAGAGCAGGGTACATCATCAAGAACAAGCATATCCCGATTGGGATTGAAATTCCACTAATCTGGAGATCATTGATGGCCACGCTGAGGGTGGGAAAGTATTGTGATAGAACGAG
>JAOZHK010000087.1 GCA_026014905.1 Candidatus Bathyarchaeota archaeon | reverse complement strand
AACGGTAATCTGGACATCGCCAAAAATCGAAGCTCTTCTTGGTCGTCGCTCTCCAAAAAAATTCTCAATAATAACTTGGTTTTCTTGGATTTTTATTGACATTGGAAAGTGAGCAAAGACAATTTTCATTTTCACTGTGAATCCATGTGTCACTCCTTTAATCATATTTTGAATGTGGGAGTGTATTGTGCCAACTGTAGCTTCAGTTTTTTTATCTGGCCACATTACCTCGATTGTAATTTTTTTATTTTCATGTTCAAATGATAGGGGTGCATGTGAAAAATCGCGTTTCAGCTCGCCTAACGGTCCTTGAACTGTAATTTGTTGGTTATTCAACGTTAATTGAATGTTCTCTGGGACTTCAAGTACGCTTTTAGCTACAATAGACTTGACCATGTGAATTCCATTTCCCTATTTTATATTTGGTGCTACGAGTATTTTTTAAAACCAAGTTTCTCTGCTGATTCGCGAAAACATTGCCGACAGAGATTGAGGTTGTAACTTCTGATGACTGATCCATACGATCCACAACGTCGACAAGGTCGACTGCCTTTACCATATTTTCGACCTTTCCTCTTTGACTCTTGGGACACATGATCTACTCCTTGATGATTTCAATACCAAATTCTTCTTGAATGAAACCTATAGCTTCCTCACGATGAAGCTTATGCTTTTTCCCGATTTTCGAACTATTAATATGTCGCTTGACTACGCGATATCCTGCTTTCGTCATAGCGACACAGACATTCATGCCAAAGATGCCGATATTCGGATCATATCGAACACCAGGCATATCAATATGTTTATCAAAACCAAAAGCAAAATTCCCTTGAGAATCAAAACTTGATTCTTTCAATCGGTCTCCAATTGTATTGAAGGCTTTTTTTAAGAATTCATGAGCTCTAATGCCCCGTAATGTAACTAAGCAGGCTATTGGTTCGTTCCGATGAATTCCCCATTCTCGGATAGTTCTTTTTGCTGTTCGTCGACAGGGGTTCTGTCCTGTTATCTGCTCCACGACAGTCATGGCTCTTTGTAATGTTTCACCTGATCGACCGACAGCTATATTGACGATCACTTTTGCGATTCGGGGTGTTTGCATTGGATTCAAGATTTCTGTATTGCTCATAATTCATCTTCTCGTAACATTGATATCCAAGGCAATCCTTTTCCGATTGGAAAAACATAATCTTTTATGGTTTTATATTGTTGTTCCTGTTCGTCTTGAAGGGTAATTGTCTCTTTATGCCTACCGCGTGTTTCGATGTCTGTAATTTCTCCCCAACGCCCTCTATTCTTGCCATTGATGACTATTGCTAAGGCGTTTTCTTCAAACCTTAATGAGTCTAGAATTTCTGATTCAGGAAGCTGAATCTTTAAGGTATCAAAAGTATGATAGGTATCTTCTTGTGGATCTTCAGGATTCTTCACATTGATTAGTATATTACGGCCATCATTAAGATGAAGTTGAATATGTCCTCCCTTTACGGATGATTTGTTAACAATCTGGCAGAGTTTAAAATCCTTTTCTTGATTCGTGATGGAGTGTAAGGACAATCCTTTACGTTGCGAAGGCAGAATGCGATATGCTTTCTGAATTGCAGGGAATTCGATAACATCCATGATTCCAACAGGAAAATCATCGTTGCGTCGAATTCGGCCATCAACTTTAACGTTTCCTTTTGAAAGCATATATTTTGCTTCTCGTCGTGTTCGAACAAGCTTCAGCATCTCACGAAGTACCACAAGGAGTGGTAAACACCTGTTAAGGCTATGAGGGCCTGATTGAGGCTTAACGATCCATTGATGCGCTTTTCGGGGGATTGGCCAAAAACTAGGCGCTGGAAGCCGTTTTAGATGATGTGAACTTCCCATTATTCTTCCCTACTGTCTTCGTTGGGAACGCCTTGAACGACGGCGTTCCATTATGTCTTTTCGCCTCGAGTCCTCCAAGTTTAATTTGACGATTCTCACTTTTGATGGACAAAGAGGTATAAATATTACTGAACCGTCAGCTTTCTCACGTGTTACACCTTCCATATGGAATACAGCGTTTTTCGAATCCACTTCAGTAACCGTTCCCTCAACGCCTTTAAAACTGCCTCTCTGTACTTGAACGGTATCTCCTTTTCGGATAGATAATCGTCGAATTCCGTATTCAACTCTAAGTTCTGGTGACACTGGTGATGAGAGCTGTTTTTCTCTGACTAATCCCGATGAATTTATAACCATCTAACTTCTTTCGCTCCTAAGATTCTAAATTATTGTGCTGGAGGCGCCTGCAACTCGTGGCCAGCGCTCAGCTGCCTCTTTAGCTACAGGACCACGAATCTCTGAACCTCGTAATTCTCCTTCAGGTGTTATGATCACAGCAGCGTTATCTTCGAATTGAATCCATACTCCATCTTCACGGTGATAGGGTTTTCGTTGTCTTACAATAATGGCTGGGAGAACTTGCTTACGAAGGTCAGGGCGTCCTCTTCTTACACTGACAAGTATTCGATCTCCAACGCCACCTGAAGGAACTCTTCTCAATCGCCCTTTATACCCTGTTATATTCACAATTCGTAATTTTTTGGCACCAGTATTATCTGCACAGTTGATAACTGATCCCGTTTGAAGACCTCTTGCTAGATGAGGACGATATTCGATTACTCCTTTGGCACTTACCGCTCGAGACATGTATTATTTTCCCCTCAATTTTTTTCGATAACAACAAAGGAAACTGTTTTACTAATAGGACGACATTCCATTACTTTCACTTTATCATTTGTTTCAGCTTCAATACAAGGTGGATTATGGGCTCGTAAGCGATTATGTCGTCGTTCATATCGAGTATATTTAGGCACGAAGTGATGGTAGTCTCTATGAATTACTACAGTTCCTTTCATACGGTCACTCACCACAACTCCATCCAAGATTCGTCCTCTCACTGATAATTTGCCATGAAAGGGGCAGTTACGGTCATTACAACTTCGTTGGGGTTGTTTAACTGGAAGCCCTATGTCACTAATCGTTGATTCCTCCTAAACATTTTTATTCTATCTTCAGGTCGATTGATGAGTTTTTTTCCGTCAAGAGTAACTTTGTACTGATTTGGCAGAGTTAAATTGAGCTTTATCTCCTTTTTTGGTAATTTTATCTTTCCAGATTTGTTCATAACAGTGAACATGTTTTTTGTTTCATCGATTATGGTGCCATTAATTGCGGAAGAGTTGTGGCAAGATTTTATTTGTATTACAACTTGTAAACCTATGAGTTCATGCCCATAAATATTCCTAGTGTTTAGCGTCATCAGCCCCCCTCATTTTGGGCTTCGTTTTGAATTGTTTTTATCTGTGCTATAGCGCGTCGAATCGCTTTGACACGTGCAGGATTTTCTAAGGCGCCGCCAGCTCTTATTAAAGCTCGGAGTTTAGCTAACTCAATCTGCAGTTCTCTAATTTTTGTTTCCCGCTCATCTGGATCCATCTCCCGAACTTCATTTACTCTTAAAATGGGCATATCTTACCCCTCTATTCTTCTTCTGGAGTTAATTCTTGGTTCTGTAAATCATCGTGTGGAGGAAGTTCTTTGGGTATGGGTGGGCGGATTTCAACTTGATCTGGAAACACGGCATCGGGAGGAATAATCTTGACAGTGACCCCAATAATCCCTGGGCGCATCTTAACTGCAATATTCGCCACATGGACGTTTTTTAGTGCCGGATCACCAACTCGAGGAATATATCCTTCTCGATATTTTTCGTATCGATGTCTCCTGCTGGTTAGTTTTCCCTTAATAATAACCTCGCAGCCCATGGCCCCCGCTCTCATAATCTGATTTAGCGCCCAAAATCCGGTTCGTCGGAAATGAATACCACGTTGCAGTGCATCAGCTATACGGGATGCCATGATATTGGCATTTAATTCTGGAACTTCAACTTCAGATACAGCGATTTGTGGGTTGAATAACTCGAATTTCTCTTCAAGGAGGCGGGTTAGCTCACGGATATTTGTTCCTCTACGACCAATAACAACTCCTGGTTTCATTGCGTAAATTATTATCCGGGTTCCAAGTGGGGTACGCATAATTTCGGCTCCACCAAACCCTGCTCTCGTTAACTCGCGTTCAAGGAAGTCATTTATCTCTAATTGGCGCATTGATTCATTAATGAAATGGTTGACTATCGACATTAAATCACCTACATTTCTCGTGCCATTAATTCAATATGGCAAAGATGATCAAAATGCGGTGAGGATCTACCAAAAGCTCTTGAAATATACCTTTTCAATACTCTTGCTTTTTGTGAAGCAGCATGAACGATCTTTAAACGTTCAATATCTAGTCCTAACTCTTCACTATTGGCTTCTAAGCTATCAATCACTTTCAATATTGCTTGTGCTGCTTTTACGGGGTATCTTCCTGCGTACCATCGATCCAACCCTGCTTTATGGGGAACCGTTTTCTTGTGGCGACGATATGGAACTGCTTTTTTCATCTCTGTTACGTCGATCAAAAATCTCCGAGCTTCATCAAGTTTCATATATCTAATTGCTTGACAGATTTCTCTAGCTGCTTTTGGGGAGATTCGTAGATCTCGACCACTAGCTTTTGCCCCTTCTCCGTACTCAATTGTGGCTGAATATCCCCACTTCGGCATCTACTTCACCGTTAATTTGCCAGAACAGTGGAACCTATGTTATTAAACTTTTTGCGTTCTTCCCTTTCATGTTTTTTAAAACCGCTTGCGCTACCATGTATTACAGAGGTTAGTTATCTTCGCTAAAATTAGCTGGCCAATATAATCTCAGAGCGCGCGTAAAGGGTCTTGATAATTTTAAAGCTAGCTAAACAACCACTTATGATCTAGATCAATAGAAAAATAGTGGATCAATAATAGAAGATTGTTATTTTAATGGAACATACATACTCGATTTGGAGGCTCCAATCCCAGGAGTTCCATGTCTAACTCTTTTATTAGTGATAGCATATTCTCCCAGATAATGGCCAACTTTTTCTGGTGTGATTTTCACTGCAGTAAATCCTCTCCCATTGTGAACGAGAATTGTTGCGTCAACCATTTCGGGGAGGATTACAATATCTCGGCAATGTGTTTTTAGAACAAGTTCATCTTTGATATTGGGATCTTGTTTGGCTCTTCGGAGATTTTCAATAAACGTTCGATGTTGATTGGGTAATCCTCGTAATAATGATCGGCGCTGGCGGGATGGAAGAACTCGGATGAAGTCATCCATTGACATTTGTTGCAATTCTTGAAGGTTAAATCCGCGATACGTAAACTCTTTTGGCATGTACTCATTTACTGAAAGTCTGTTTATTAAATTTTTTCGTAGTGTCGTGTTTCGTCATCGAGGTCTTCGATGCCTTTTTCGGTGATCTGGAACACGCATTCTCCTTCAGGTAAGTACGGGCTATCAATCACTCGAGCGATTCGTGTATATTTTCGTCCTCTTCTTAAAAAGAGTCGGGTGGTGCTAAGATGCGCGAGTACATGACCTCCTGCTGGCTTATTCGGTGGACCAAAAAATGCGTCGGGAGATGCAACGACTTGATTGGTTACAATAACAGGTATATTGTAAATCTCAGCTATTCGGAGTAATCGATGTAAATGCTGATTCAAACGCTGTTGACGCATTGGTAGTGATTCGCGGCCTAAATATTCGGCACGAAAGTGGCTAATTATCGAGTCAACTATGATGAGTTTTATATTTTTGTCTCGAATTAGCTCATCTAATTTTTCGACAATGAGGATTTGATGATCACTATTAAAAGCCCGTGCCACGATGATGTTTCGTAAAATCTGATCAGAGATGATTCCACGGCATTGGGCAATTTCAAGAACTCGTTCTGGGCGGAATGTGCCTTCGGTGTCGATATAGAGAGCTGATCCTTCAAGTCCTCCATTTTCATGTGTTTGTTGAACAAAGACACAAAGAGCGTGACATATCTGGGTTTTTCCAACGCCATATTGACCGATCAGTTCTAGTACTGCTTGGGTTTCCACGCCGCCTCCTAAAAGGTTGTTCAACGCTGTGCACCCTGTCGTTAGTCGAACAACGGTCTTTCGATGTGTTAGTAGTTCTTCAGCAGTTTGGAAACGGAGTTGTAGCATTTCTCGAGCCTGTTTCGCAAGCTCTTTGGCGCGGTCATCACTGACACCTATCGTTTGTGCTAGTTCTCTGCTAGGGGCTACCGCAACGGCTTCTAACGTGTAGAACCCGCCAGATCGCAATTTCTTAGCGGTTGCTGGTCCTACCCCCGGAATATCTTCTAATCCTGTTCCTTCCTCGGTCACGTTACTTCCCTAGAATATTACTTCTCGCAAGTTATTATTAGGAAGAGATCTATATAATGATCTGGGAGAAGTAGAGTAGCTAGCAAGTTTGTGTTTACGCGCGCGTACGTCTTCTTTTTGCTCTGCCACTTTGACGAGCGGCTATTAGTCCTACTTTTCGTCCTGGAGGGGTTGTTCTTGAGACAGTTGTTGGACGGAGAGAGGATGATTTGTGGGCGCCTCCTCCATGAGGATGATACGCTGGAACCATAGCCACTCCTTTTGTTGTAGGATACATTTTTCCTTTCGCGGTTTTCCAATGGTGGATGTTTCCTGCTTTAACAAAAGGCTTCATGACTCTCCCCGCTCCTGAAATAACTCCGATTGTAGCTCGGCATTGTGGGTGAAAATATTTTGTTCTTTTTGAGGGTAATCGCACGAGAATTCCATCTGAAGTATGAGTAACAACTGATGCATAGGTTCCGGACGCTTTCGCGATTTTGCCTCCATCTCCAGGAGATCGTTCAAGATTACAGACAATGGTTCCTGGAGGAATTTGTTGTAACGGCAGGATACTCCCAATTGCGAGAGGAGCTTGACGTCCCAGAAAGACTTCCTGGCCTGTTGAAACGCCTTCTGGAGCCACAATATGGACGATTTGGTCTTCAAGACGACCTTTTAAGAGTGGAGCTCCTCGCCCCGGATCATGAACTAAATCTTCGACGAGAATTGTTGATGACTCTTTGAGATTGCTTAGCGATGGATACTTGCTAGGAGCTACTCGTTTATGTGTTGAAGCTTTAAACGTAGGACTGCCTTTGCCCCGTCGTTGAACGCGAATTCTTTTTCCCATATTGTTTTCATCTCCTAGAATATTCCAAGTTTAATCGCTAGGTCTGATGCCAAGTATTCAGGTTGCAATTTAACATAAGCTTTTTTCAACCCTCGCATTGTAATGAGTGTGTTAACCCGTGCTACTTGAACTTCATAGAGTTCTTCCACGGCTTTTTTGATCTCACGTTTATTTGCTTTCTTGTCGACAATGAATGTCAATTTGTTATCAGTTTCTATTAGTCCAACTGCGGACTCAGTCATTAAAGGGTATTTGATCACTTCAAATGTCTTCATAGCTCTAATTACTCCGGGGGAAACAGGTTATTAAGCTCTTTAAATGCGCTGACTGTCCATAAGGTTAATCTTCCAAGAGTAGTGCCCGGCGCGAGTTGCTCGATGTTTAGATCTGATACGTGAGTTACGTCCACTCCTAGAAAATTGTCGGCCGCACGAGTGATTCCTTCATCTTCGTGGATGACAATTAAAGGACCTCGCCCATGCCTTCTTTTTCGCCCTCGCATTGTGCCTTTCCCGGCTCGTATCTTAATACTGTTTTTAGCTCGAGAAACATCATCGTTGAGACCTAATTTGGTAAAAATACCTCTCAATTCTTTAGTGGTATTGATACTGTGAATATTATCGGAGATAACCATCGGAAAGGAAGGTATCTTATCGATAATATGTCCTCGTGCAGCAACAAGATCTTGCTGTGCAGTGGCTGCAATGGCTGATCGTATTGCTAGTCGGCGTTCCTTTTTATTGATCTTTTGATGGATTTTTTTATTGGACATAGGTGGATGAGTTCCTCGACCACCTACTGCGCTAGGAATAAATGCGGCTTGTCGAGCTTTTGGATATCCACTTCCTTTAACTCGAGCCATTCGCGCGATCCCGTATCCTGTACCCATCGATTCAGCCGACGTTCTCTTTCCCGCTAACAAATTGCGACCTTGTGGCTGTCGATTATGCGATTGTTGAGCTAAAACAGCTCTTTTTATGATGTCTGGGCGAGGAGGAGTATCAAAGACTTTAGGTACTTCAATTTGTTCCGTGATATCTCCATCTAAATCATATATATTAATCATGCTTGATCGCTCTGTTTATATGTTTGCGGCTAGTCCAACTTGGGTGATTTTTGGGGGATTTTGAGTGGATTGAGGTGCGTGAACTGCATATCTGAATTTCATTAATCTTTTTACTGGGCCGGGGATGCTGCCTTGAACGAGTAAACATGTAGTTTTTACTAAGCCATAATGAGGAAATCCGCTTTTTGGATTAAGATCGACGCCATTTGATTGAATGTGTAAGATTCTTTTGTTGCGTTCTGTACGTTGGTGAAAACCCATTTGTCCCGCTCGCGGGACAGTGTACGTGACATAGGATGGAGTCCATGCGCCTAAAGTGCCAACTTTACGGATTCCTTTGTTTGTTTTCCGTGGAAGAATTTTAACTCCCCAACGCTTAACGGGGCCTTGTACTCCTTTTCCTTTGGTAATCCCGATAACGTCGATGTATTGGCCGTTCTGAAAAACTTCTGTAATCTCAATTGTCTGTCCTAGCTTTTCCTCAATATATGTGAGTTGATCTGGTAGAGTTCCGCCAGTTATTTTGACTTCAAACAGCTCAGGCTTTTTTTGAGGTACACTCGCTAATCTGGGTTGAGTGAAAACGATTGCTCGCAATTCAGTGCTCCGAGGTAATGTCTCTTTGATTGTGGAGAGTGATGTTGTTGTGTGTTTCCTTTGGGACATTACTTTCTCCGCGTCTCTAGGCAGCTTCTCCACCCATGTTTCCGTTAATGTTTTTAATCCATTAATCGTCTTTGTGTACGCTCTGA
>JAOZHK010000086.1 GCA_026014905.1 Candidatus Bathyarchaeota archaeon | reverse complement strand
CCACTTGCTCTCCGTTTCCAACAATACGATCAATGAAAAAATCGAGTCCTGATTGGAAGACAGCATATAGCGTTTTCCCTGCATCGTATAAGAGAATTATTGAAACGATAATCGATGTCATTGAGACTCCTATACTTAGCCATGGTTCAAGCTCTGGTACGAGTAGCGTAAATGGAAAAACTGCGGTGGTTATAATAACGAGAACAATGACAATAATAATTTCTTTAAGGGCTTTCACGACAGACACTTTGCCCTCTGTTTTCAAACCAGGAATATGTTTCACTAATAACTCGGAAAATAAATCGACAAGTCGTACAAGATCCAATATGATCCGCAGCGACTGAAAGGCCATCACGATAACTAGTAAAAGAATGAGTGCTGTACTCAGTGAGAGCCCTTCTGATGGAATCGAGCTGATAATCGCTAACGCGCCAGGAATTGTGATATTTAATGCTATAGCTAAAACAACTAACACTGTTGAATTAAGGGTGATCCGCAGAACCCGTTTTTTGACTTCCTCAGCCAAATTCAGACACGTTTTTACTGTAGATTCTATTTCTTGATTTCGCGATGGTGATAAAAACTTTTCCAAATAAATACGAAATGATAAAAAGGGACCACGATATCCAATCTGTATCACCCCATCCAGCACGAGCACAAAGGATCCTGATACGTTGTCTATAGAATCTGATGTGGAAAAACAACAGGACGTCTCCTTAAAACCCTTTTTTGCTCGCCACTCCCTACTGAATTTCAGTAATGGAATTATTAGTCCCTATATTTCTGTGTATGCAGTTCAATTAGGAGCCTCTTCCACCGAAATGGGTTGGCTTCGCTCTCTCATGAATCTGTTCGGTAACATCACTCAAGTCTTTTGGGGTGCAATTAGCGATCGACTTGGCAGATATATCCCCGCCATTTTGTTTGGAGGGCTATTCTCTGCGTTACTCTGGCTTCCCTTATTAATTGTGAACTCGCCAACCCAGTTTATTCTAGTCATCACGTTACAATCGTTTGCAACTTCAATTATGACACCTGCCTGGGCTTCACTAATTGGTTGGGTCGCACCAAAATCAAAACGTGGAACCATCACTTCCCGCATCAATATTGCTGCTTCCCTAGGCTCAACAGGCGCGACATTACTCTCTGGTTACTTAATGACGCTTATTGGAGGTAGTTTATCCTCCATGTATTTCCTACCCATTATCTTAGCTTCAGTAACTGGCTTAATATCATCAGTAGTCATGATCCGCGTTCGAGAAGAAACAACGCAGAAACGCTCCCAAATCCCCTGGTTAAATTGGGACCTCCTCCGGAATAATCATAATTTTCGTACATTATGTATGGTTAGCTCGATTCACAGCTTCTTCATGTCCATCTCTTGGCCTCTCTTCGCTATCACAACTGTACGAATCGTCCAAGCTGATATGCTGGAGATCGCATTTATCTCAGTGATCTCAAGCTTCGTCAGTATTTTTGTCCGACGAATTATTGGACGAATTACTGATAAATCGGGGCGACGTTTCTTACTGATTGGAAGTCGCGCTATTATCTTCATCTACCCGACATTATATGCGCTCGCAACCAATGTCTACCATCTTCTCCTCGCGAATCTTATCGGCGGGGTTTTTGGAGCTATTGCCGAGATCGTTCTGTTTGTATATCAACTTGATATTACTCAACCGGAGCAACGCGGCGCGAGTATCGCGCTATATAATACTATAATTGGGGTTGCCACCTTTTGTGGATCGTTAGCAGGGGGCTATTTACCAACGTTCTTTCTTTCATCAGGAGTCACCGATATTCTCTCTCTCCAATTAACCTATGCAATATCCGCTGTTGGCCGTTTTGGTGGAGGATTACTATTCATGAAACTCAAGGAGCCTTCTACCTACTCTTCGACAGTGCGAGGTGAATTCACGCGAATCGTTACCGAAGATATTGAACGAACCCGCGACCAGATCAGACAAATTGAGATACGAGGGGCGACGGTCGATGATGAACTGCAACAAGACTTCGATTGGATTATGGGCTTAGATAAGAAAAGGGAAAATTGTTAACGCATCCATCATCCTGACTGGTATTGAATTCTCAGAGCATACAATCCAAGGGCATCTGGAAACGCGAGGCCTTCAAGTAAGACTCCAATATGCAGAAACCTATTGTCATCGGTGTCAGCTGTTTCCCAATATAAGACGTGAGTCAAGTTAAAGGGAGCAACCCAAGTATCAATGTACGAGGCGAGTGTCGTCTGCGTTTGTTCCCAATCCTCTTCGTTCAAATATTTCAGATTCGTTGTCTCATCGAAGTTTGCCGCTGGCTCACCGGTGTTGATCTGTGAATACCCCAAGTCTGTAAAGGTATCAAGTACCTGTTGTTTACGAAGTTCAGCGGTTAATTCTACTTGCTGTCCAACTAGATCTGCAAAGGCTCGTGCGGTACCTTCTCCCACTTCTATTGCATCCTGAGGATTATCGATCACATAAAACCCAACTCTCTGAGTTAGGGCATCAACAGCTGAAATCATTGCTGGAGCTAACGTGGTTGATGTTTCAGCGTAATAGGGGACAAAATAATACAGGGTTCCATTAATGACATACATCAAGATATTTCCCGATTCCCAATTAGGGTGGAGGCTAAGTAGAGACTTTGTGGGACTGAAGTTACTAATAGAGTCCAACGCAGTTTGTGGGCCAATGACCGCACCCTCACCACCCAAGAGGAGAAAATTCTCACCAAGGTTTTCACCATTCAATGCCACGTACATTGCTGCTATATTCTTTCCAGGTGACTGATCTTTTTCGACTAATCGCACTGCAGCCCAAAATGTTTCTCCATTTAAGTTGAAGACGACGTATCGAACATCTTCTATCGCACTACCGGTGGAACTTGTCGTTAAACCAAAGAAATCGGTGTTTCCCTGCCAGACATCAGGGTCTGTCACATGGAATTTGTTGTAGGCTGCTATCTGTTTTTCATAGAGAAACTCGGGATACCGTAGTTGCGGGATTAACCATGCTGGGACAGGTGTATTCCATTCTTGATAGATGTTCTGATACAAATCAAGCACGTAATTCTCCTCATTTGTATTGAGTAAGTGGCCTGAGATCGTACCATCATAAGCGTCAATTAATACAATACTAAATACTCGCCAAAACCGATGATCCTGCACTGGAAAGCCATTCTCGGTATTAAGTTGATTAGCGTAATTCAGATATTCGCTTGGCATTTCGCGATCTATATAAACATATAATGCATAGTATAGCCGTTCTCCGTCAGATACGAGAAGTGGATCATCGTCAACTCGCATATCTGGTAAGAGGATTGGCTCCAATCTTTCGTTGACATCGCGGAGATACAGCATATTAATATCGCCATAGTCTCCACGAGCGAAATCGAGCTGAAGCCGTTCCTGACCAAAAACTCCAGAGAAATACCACATAAGATTGAATCCAGATAATACGTAATCTGGGTCCCCGTCATATTGTTCGGGGCCTGTATAGTCTGATAGATGGTTCTCCTGAAACCCAGGGACGTCGAAATAGATCTGATCGGAGGCAGTAAATAATCCGTCCTCCCCGTAGTAGATTGCGATAGGGGTGCTGATATTGAATACATCCGTGGCGGGCACGATTTCTCCGGTATGGGCATCGATCGCTAAGATACGTTCTGAGTGAGTTACAATTAACCGCTCGGTTCGCCATTCGTCGCCACCCGTTGGCATGACGAGGGTGAGGGCTGAGACCCAGTATTCTGTTTCGTTCAGCCAGATGATGTCAATGTTTTGCAGGTCCATCCAGTTCACACCTATTTGGGATCTTAATCGTAATGCCGCTGCGGCGTCGTTAAACACACGAACTTTTTCCAGAACCTCCACGTTTTCTCCAGTGACAAAGGCGGCGGCTAAGTTGCCTTCCGTGATATCATCAACTCCGGTCGCCCAATTCGTATACTCAATAGTTGGTTGAATCTGGGGGGTCCAGATCCAGTTTTGCCAGTTACCTTCGATTGCTGGAGCATATTGAACTGCGACCACGATGGGACCGTACAAGAGACCGACAGATGCAAGGAGAACAATAGCAGTCAACATGATTTTTCGACGATACATTAAATTTACGAATCGTTGAACCAATCCTTCACGAATACTGAAGAAGATCGCTAAAACAAGTAACGTGATTTCCCCAATCACCATGCTTTGTATATAGAAGGGAGTAGTGATGTCAAAGACTTGATTCGGGACTTGTAATATTATAGGCGTGAGTGCAGCGAGCCCTATAATGATAAGGGCTTTAAACGCTTTAACTACATTTCCACGCAGTAAGCCAAAGATCAAGGAGACTCCTTGCCGGACTCCCCACAAGATACAGATAATATTTATTGGAGTATTCAACCACGCAATAGCTTCTAAAATAGGTGAATTCTCGATAAGCCAGGTTCCCGATGGGAGCTCGGACGTAAATAGACGGGTCCAGAGAACTGATAATATTCGTTGAATAAGGTCAAGCCAGGAGAGCTGTTGGCTTGCAAGCCATTGACTGATTACCATGAATTGAAGTGCTAATCCTTGCGCGATAGTGGGACCTATGATTACGGTCCCGATTAAGAACTCGAGGAATTTCCATGCTACACCATATTTGATCGAGATCTTGTCATCATAGGTCAAGTTATTAATTTGAAGGGGAAAAGAGCCTTCCATTGCGTAGCTTGTGAATTGATTGCGAAGGAGTCGCACGATCCCCAGAAATTTACTATGGAGATAGAGTTGACGTTTTCCATCGATATCTCGTGTAATAGTGATTCGTGGATCACTAAGCGCGATTAATATTCCCACTCCGATACAGGCGTAGAAATAATGGTTATCTATAAATTGAATGCTCCACCAGTCGAGATTCGCCTTTGAGTTGTATAAATACTGGAGAATGTCGAGGTTGAGCCACCAATTTTGAAAAAGAATGAACCCAATAACTCCAATAATGGCAATGGGAATGATGATCCATTTTCCGATGCGGGGTATCTCTGGTGATCGAAATGGTCCCATGGTCCGCTGAAAATAGTCTGATGGGGGTCCGGTACGCGTGCCCTGAGGTATTCTAGTTTGCTGTCGGGTTAGAAAAATGAATACAAAGATGAAGCCGAGAAAGACCGCGAACAGGATTAAAGGGTTATCGATAAAACTAGACAGTATCATTATCAACATGATTGCAACAAAGAAGATGGTGGATATTGGAGTTCGGCTTCGATCCAACGTGATACCTCTGGCTATCAATAATGACAGTAAAATTTAAACTTCTCTAATCTTGCAAAAGGGTTTGTACTTGTGTCAGGTTTAATTCAAATGCAGTGACAGGAGTTTCTACTCGCCACTCTTCAAGGATTCGCGGGTGTATTTCGCCAAGAATTCCGATTTCAGTCTCGTGACTCTGAAGCCTGCCTACGCGGCCTTTTATGAAAGTTGGATGTTGGGCTATAACCAGATCGGGGATTATGCCTATATTGCGGAAGAATGCTTCGGCTTCGCTTTTCATTTCGCTAAAGTTGGCGGTTGAGTGGGCAATGACACAGCCCAGTTTTTGATGGGTAGAGACTCGATTCACTTGAGTGTCATCGAGGTTGACACATTCACCGACTTCAAAAATCTTTTGGGGATATTCTATATGAGTATTGTGGCTGAGGAATTTGAGGAGGCCTGGTAGGAGCCAGTTCCGTAGACATGTGAAGCGTTGGGATGATGGATTGATCAATTCTACAATCTTTGTGTCTGGATTGCCCATTCGTTGAACTAGGGTCTCTTTGTTTGTTAATGTAAAACTCAGGATTTCTTGAAATCCAAGACCAACAATTATTTCTCGGGTGAGATCTACAAAGTGTTCGTTCGTACTTATTTCACCAAAGGTAATCTGGTTTGGCCATCGAGGTGTAATATTGTTATAACCATACATGATAGCAATATCTTCAATGACATCGAGGGGGTGCATCACGTCGATTCGATAGCTTGGAACGATGACTTTTATCTCTTGAGAGATCGCGTCTGTCACGTCGTATCGAGCTTTTTTCAGGAGGGCTTCAACGTCACTAAGGGAAAGGGGTATTCCAAGCACTTGATTGATGGTTTCTAATGGTAGGGTTAATGATGATGTTGGAAACTGGGGGGTTGTAAGATGCTTTTGCCTTTCCACAGGATATGGATAATTGATCAAAGTGGATAAGATGTCGTGGCCTCGATCTGCTAGCGAGAGTGTAACAAGATTTAGAGTGTTGAGAACTGTGCGATACACCGTACCTGTGACTTCGACGAAGATGTTGTGTTCTCCTTCAGTGATCCGTCCTAAATCATTCGAATTGATTATTGGAGGAATGGAGAGTACTTTGTCGCGGGAATCCATAAGGATGGGCCAACGTGGATATTTGTTTATGATATGCCCATACTGGATGCCTTTAGGATGAGTCCGAAGAATGGTCTTCAAATCCATGGGGGCTTTCTCACCTAACGGTACAAAGCTGATCTCAGTAGGCTTCGCGAGGGTATATTGTAACGGAGGTGTAAGGAGATCATAGTTATAGAGGCCTATCGAGGCGCGTCCCCGCCTTCGACCATAAGTGTGATCAAGCTTATCTTGTAAATGCATGAATTCTCGAATAATATCATCGGTTAACCGTACCCCTTTCACTATAGACGCTGCTATATAGGGACGAATGTCATGAAGACCTGGGCTTACTCTAACCTCTATTCCCGAAGAAGCGTGAATGGTATAGGGAATGAGTCCTTCTTCAATACCCAGGACGCCCCTGAGCTCTCTGGCAATACCTTCAACACTCCATAGATCAGGTCGATTTCCGTCTTTTATTTCAATCGACATTTCGTCGCCTTCCCAACGATCAACTTCGCCTTTAACATATGCTAGTATCTCATTAAGCGCCTCGCGATCGCTGGGTAAGTCGGTGTTTAGAAGTTTCTCCAGATCTGAATACAGTACTTCTATTACAGGCATCTAGATCACCTTTTGACTTCTCAGCCATGTGAGGTCTGACGTGAATAATTCACGGATATCATTGATTCCTGCTTTCATCATAAACAGTCGGTCGACTCCGAGTCCCCACGCGATGACAGGAACACTGATTCCTAAGGGGGTGGTCACCTCTTTTCGAAACATCCCTGCCCCGCCAAACTCGAGCCAACCAGCGCCTTTTTTGAATGCTGAGAGCTCAACACTGGGCTCAGTGAAGGGGACATAGTCGGGTTTAAATCGTACTTGATCCGCGTCCGCTATTTCCAGAGCAAACATCTTTAATATACCAAGGAGGTCTCGAAAAGTAAGTGCGGAACCAACGACGATTCCTTCGATTTGATTAAACTCGGTGAGATGGGTTCGATCCACCACGTCGGGTCTGAAACATCGACTGATGGAAAAATATTTCCCCGGGATTTCCAATGTATCATTTACAAGCATTCGTGCGCTCAAAGCTGTGCCTTGACTGCGAAGCATTAGCCGATTGGTTTCTTCAAGTGAGAATTGATATTGCCAACCTTGCGACGCGGTGATTCCTCCGTTTTCATGGGTGGATTTGACTTGGTCAACATAATTCGAGAATGCAGATAAATCGCCTTGGATAGGGGTTTTCACATAATACTGGTCATGAATTTCTCGGGCGGGGTGATCTTGTGGCATGAAGAGGGCATCACAGTTGAAGAAGGCGTGTTCGACAATTGGGCCAAGCATTTCTTTAAATCCTAATGCAACGAGTTTAAGCTTTAATTCATCTAAGAATCGTCTGTATGCTTGTTTTTTCCCGGGCCATGTCTGTTGGACAGGAGCATGAATGTTATATTGACGGAGAGTATGGTGGCGCCATGTCCCCGCTTTAATGTGTTCAGAGGTTAATTGGCTTAATTCTCGTTGCGGCTGAGTAATGTGTTGTGCTACTTTCATGCCAAGTGAGGTAATTTGAAATGTTCGTTCGACAAATTCAGTGACCTGTAGAATATCAGGACGTTTTTTTAATTGAGTAAGTCGATTTTTAAGTTGTTGCGGGAGTGTTTGGAGGGGCATTTGCTTGAGCCCAATGTATGAAACTAGTTCCTCATCAAGATCTTTTAAGGGCTCATGAATACTGGTGAGAGTTGTTTGTTCGGAGGTTCGATTGATTTGTAACCATTGTTTCCGATTTGCCCATCCGATTCCAATATTGACCTCTGTCGCTGTTAGTCCACTGTGTTGTTTCACTTGGTCGATTGTAGCTTTTCCCCCTTTGGCGATTATCCATTGAATGAGTCTGCGTTCGGGGAAACCATGTTCGAGGAAGTGTTGACCTTCTGATCCTAATTTGATTTGGATCTCTTTTTGTTCGAAGATATCAATATAGTCTTTAGCTGCTAGCCAGAGGGCTGCTCGTGTTATTGACGAAGCGGGTAACCCTGACTGCTCTTGTAGCATGATGAGGTCCATAGTAGTTTCGTTTTTTAGTGCAAGTAGTAGGCTGCGTTCTAAGGGATGCAGTTTAGGATCTGTCATTTCAATCATCATTGTGCGTAATTTTGCTGGTATCATTAAGAGAGTGTGTTTCTCCCAAGCTTGGAGGTTTAACGCTTGGTGATATAGTTTGAGCCTTTTGATAGGTGCTCTCTGATAAAAACATGATGTGATGGTTAACTGTATACCCTGAGTTGACTAGAGAAATTGGCGGGACATCACTAATTTCACTCTTCTTAGAAACTGGTTAATGGGAATATAAACTTTCGTTACGCACTTGAGAGCAGCGCGTTTCCAAGGCGATCGATTTGATTACTTCGTATTCGGCTTGCTGAGATAGGTTTTCCATCTTTGGCAAGGATCAGATCGATTACAATCAGCTGTAATGGCTTGTAGCCTTTCCTCATGCGAATTTGATTCACTTTTTTAGCTCGATGTTGTGTTTCAGTACTTACAACAAGTGCATCGATATCAGGGTCACGTATTGATGATCCAAAAAAATCATAGAGTGGAACGATTCTACTTTTCGTTGCAGCGCCTTGAGTTTTCAGAAAGGAAGTAATTGCCTGCTTTCGGTGAGGATATGTTTGGATCGTATCTTTCTTTGGATGAGCTTGGAGTAGTTGATCTGTTGTCAGACCGATCAGAACTTGTTCTCCTTGTGAAAGAGCTGTTCTAATAAGGTGTTCGTGTCCTAAATGGAAGTGATCAAACGTTCCTCCAACAGCGACTTTCTTGAATTTACGCAAAGATTGTTATCGTATCCTAAACCTTTTTACTCTGCTCGATAAAATTATCAGACATCATGAGGGTTAAGAACTTTGCTTTCTGATGAGATCCTTAATAACTATAAAACTGCGGGGCGCATTGCTTCTGAAGTGCGTTCCCATGTGTCTTCAATTGTTAGATCCGGGAGACCTGTCATTGAAATTTGCGAGTCAGTCGAGAACTTGATCAGACACAGAGGCGCGACTCCCGCGTTCCCATGTAATGTTAGTGTGAACGAAGTTGCGGCTCATTATTCATCTCCTCCTGGAGATCAGTTTACGATTCCACCGGACTCTCTTGTGAAGGTGGATATTGGAGTTAGTGTCGATGGATATATCGCTGATACTGCAACAACAGTATGTTTAAACTCAGAATATGAAGGAATGGTTCTTGCTGTAGAGAAAGCTTTGTCACAAGCGGTTAAAACCATCCGTCCAAATATTAAAACGACGCAAGTCGGAGAAGTGATCCAACAAACAATAACGCAATATGGATTTAAACCCATATGGAATCTCTCCGGGCATCAAATGCGTCGATATGTTGTACACACAGGAAAATCTATTCCAAATGTGGCGCGCTTTACTGTGTCCAGAATTCAAGAAGATGAAGTTTATGCGGTCGAACCTTTCTTAACCTTTTCTCACGGCTCTGGAGAAGTTCGTGGCACCCACGAGGCTTATATCTTTCGCCTTCAACGAGCGAAGCGCACCCGAAACGCCAAAGTTAAACTCCTTCAAGAATTCATCCAGCAAAAGTTTCGGTCGATGCCGTTTTCTCAGCGGTGGTTTACAGAGTTCGGACAACAAGATGAGTGGCTTCCTGCATTTAACGAATTGTTACGGAATCACAGCATCACAGGATATCCTCCCCTTGTAGAACGAAAAAATCAGATCGTGGCTCAGGCAGAACATACCGTTATTGTCACGGAAGATGGCTGTTTAATTACAACCTTGTAATGCTCTATTTTTTAGTTTTTTCCGCATAGATGCCTGTGATCAGCATCGCTTCGTCACATTTTTGGCAAGTGCCTTCTGATTTAAAGATGTAATCGCCTTTCACGAATTTTCGAAGATTTTTGAAATTACATTCTTCACATTCAACAATAGTAGTTAAGTTTGGGCGTAAGGGTGGTTTGATCATTGTCATTCGTCGTCGAAATTGATAGATCATATATCCTGAGACCGCTATTCCAAATAATCCAGTGATAAGTTGATAACTGATACCTTGTCCATCGTCTTGCTGGAGAGCTGTTACGCCTTCAATTGTATAATAAAGGGCGACGACGAATAATCCTAGCGCAAAAATTATGAAAATATAGACCATGTAATTTCGGGGTATTGAGCTCATAGTATTACTGTCCCACCCCAACGGTGTTTCCAATACCTGCGACAACAATGGTATCGCCTTCACTCGATCCTTCTCGAATGATGCGTTTGACTCGAGCTAGTGCGACATCGGTTCCCTCGAGAATTTCTTTGATCATAGGTGCCACGGATTCTTGAATCGATTCTTTCACGATAACTGCGTGTATGGGAATCTGGTATTTGAGTGTCACTTCTTCGATGGTAAATTGATCAATACCGATACCGCCAATAGCGGCACCAACTCCCTCGGAGACACCTCCACTTTCTTCCCCTTCATATTTTCCTGCAGCATCGATCATGATTACCATGGCAATCTTGCCTTCTTCCTCTTCTAGGAGTTTCCGAATTCCTTTTCCTGGTTTTCCAACTGTCGATCCTGGGCCTTCTGCTTTTAACACAAGGAGTCGCCGTCCATCGAACTGAGTTTCTGCAACTACGGTTTCCTTTTCAATCTTTCGGGAAGTATGCCCATGCATTAATTTTGCTGCAACTAGGGCTCCAGCCCCATCACCTATCGGCTGCCCTTCAGCAAACGCGGTAATTGCTGCGGAATAAGCTTCAGCCATTTGCATAATCAGCGGGAGCTGCATCTGGATCTGCATAATGACATAAAGGTTCATGGTTTTCTTGCCCATGAGATAAAAGTGATTGACGACTCGGTAAATCATGTTTAACCCAATCGCGACTTCGAGGACGCCTTCAATATTATTTGCTTGAACGCGATCAGCTTCAGGAGCGATTAATTTGACCTCGTCTTTGAAGCGTTGATCACGAGTATCTAAGAGATGCTCAAACTTCGGGACAATACCCGCGGGATCTAAACTGGCAGGCATAATGGTGAAATACTCAAGAAAATGATCGATACGGGCTGATGGGTCCAGCTCTTCTTGGCCATTTCCCTTTACGGAAGTGATAGCTACTCCTCGCGCTTTATCCCGCATCTCTTTGAGTTTATAGACCGCGTTTCCGATTTCTCGAAGCATCATCCATGTTTGAAATTTTTGTCCATATACCATGAAAAAAAGGAATGATCCTAAGTAAATGATGTTGATAATATCGACGCCAATATCACCATTTTGTGCAGCTAGAACATCGATCACTGTACATTTTCTTCCTTCAGCGCTTCACATGAGTTGGGCTGATCAAATTTTAGTTGTGAGCTCAGCTAAGCTTCAAGTGTACTGGATAGCATGGTTTGTGATCCTTAATAAGTATTTTTTATTTCGCTGATTTGTGAGTTTCTTTAGTACGATGTCAGGTACAGCTATTAAAACACTGTACCGGAGTCAAGAAACATTTGTAGTTTGGACCAATTGCAGAAAAATAGAGAAAAAAAGGAAAAAGAGATTCAGCTAGTTAGCCAAGAATGGCTTTGAGGTCTTCGTCAGGCGTTGTTATGGGGGAGATATTAAAATTGTCCACTAGCACCTGTAAGATATTTGGCGTGATAAAGGCAGGAAGACTTGGACCTAATCGGATATTTTGAATTCCAAGATGAAGGAGTGTCAATAAGATTGCGACGGCTTTTTGTTCATACCAGGAAAGAATCATAGAGAGTGGTAGATCATTAACTGTGGTTTCAAATGCTTTCGCGAGTTCTGTAGCGATGACGATGGCTGAGTATGCATCGTTACATTGTCCAATATCCAACAATCGGGGAATGCCTTCTATTGCTCCAAGATTGTGGGTAAAGAACCTAAATTTCCCACAAGCAAGGGTTAAAACAATACTATCTTCAGGCACTTTCTCAACAAACTCGGTGTAGTAATTACGTCCAGGTTTGGCGCCATCACAGCCTGCGACTAGAAAGAAGTGGCGGATCTTTTTCTCTTTAACTGCGTCGATGACCTTGCCTGCGATTCCTAAGACGGTATTGTGTCCAAAACCGACATTAACGGATGATTTTTTAATATCTTCAGCAAATCCTGGTAACTCAAGAGCTTTTTGGATTACAGGAGTAAAATCTCCCTCTTCAATATGAGTGACCTCTGGCCATCCGACTATTCCTGACGTAAACAGTCTTTCGCGATACGAGTTGCGTGGTAGTTGTAAGCAATTCGTTGTCATGACTATCGCGCCGGGAAATTCGCTGAATTCGCGTTGCTGATTCTGCCAGGCGGTACCATAGTGGCCATAAAAATGTGGAAATTGTTTGAGTTTCGGGTATCCGTGGGTAGGGAGCATTTCTCCATGGGTGTATACATAAATACCTTTGCCCGCGCTCTGTTTAAGGATGGTTTCGAGGTCTTGAAGGTCGTGTCCTGAGACGAGTATAGCTTTGCCTTTTTTGGTTCCTAATGGTACTTGAGTAGGAATGGGATGTCCATAAACTGAAGTGTTTCCCTCATTTAATAGTTTCATAGCTGTTAAATTGTGTTTACCACATTCTAGGGCTAGAGCAACCAGCTCTGAAACAGGTATGGTGGCATCGATAGTCGCAGCGAGTGCTTTGTAAACAAAGTCGTATACTTGTACATCGGAATGACCAAGTAATGCTGCATGATAAGTATAGGCTGCGAGGCCTTTTACGCCAAATTGGATGATCTGGTGCAGTGACTGAATATCGGGGTTATCGCTGACGTCAGCTTTTAGTCCTACCTCTTGGCCTTGTTGAATCATGTCTGTGAGATTTTGAGCAGGAGTAAAAACAACAGGTTCTTGGTTGTACATTGTGGTGTCATGGGTTTGTAACGCTGTTTTTAATTGATCGCGAATTAAGGCTGCACGCTGGATCAGCTCCACAAATCGTTGAGGATCGAAATTGACATTTGTGAGAGTAGCAAATGCAGCTTTCACAATAAACTGATCAATGTCATCGTTTAGTAGTTGATTTTTTCGGGCAGCGGGAGCAAGGATTGCGATTCCTTTTAAAGTGTAGATGAGCAGGTCTTGAAGAGCTGCGACATCAGGGTTTTTTCCGCAAACCCCATGGACGGTGCATCCCACGCCTTGAGCGGTCTGTTCACACTGATTACAAAACATCATGTTAATCCCTTTAATATTGAAATCTTTATTTATTATGTTTTTATAACTAGGCTTATAGTTTTCCCGAATATATTCGGGAGAGGATATGATGGCTACCTCGGATGAACCTTATTTAATTTCAATTGAAATCGAAAATGAACGTTGCGAACTTCTTCGAACTTTTAATGATGTGGGAATTCCTCAATTCCAAGTTATTGATATTCGTGATGTACCTGATGGTCGCACAAGGCATTTACTCCGAATATCACCACGGCAAATCGAGAAAGTTCCTAAACATTTACTAAAAAAAGTTGAAAAAAGGGTTAGTGACACCCAAATGTCTGCTTGGTTTGAAACCCAAGGCTGTGATGTTTGTAATACCATAGTCGCGCACGGTTCGTTTTTAATCTCAGGACAATCTATTGAAGGTAAGACTTTAATCTATCAATTCATAACTCCCAGTTTCACCGTGTTTAAGAACATTATCGCCAAACTAGAGAAACTCGGTTTTTCACCCCGCATATTAGAAGTGGGCAAATATCAACCTAAAGGTTTTCTCACAGAGAAACAAGAACGTGTGTTATGGTTTGCTCTACGAATGGGATATTTTGAATATCCACGTAAAATTAATTCCATTGAACTATCTAAGAAACTTGGTATTGCTCCTTCTACTCTATCTGAAATTGTCCGAAGAGGCATGCGGCGATTACTTGAATACCATTTTGAGTCATAATCGTAGTTCTACATACGCATGCAGAACTGATTCACGAAGAAGTGATAGGCTTGCCAACATCCAAGCTTCGCAGAGGCTTCCGCACTCAACTAACACATAGACGCAGAACGGCTTAACTGCCGTGTTCGGAATGGGTACGGGTGTTTCCCGTTCTGCTATGGCCGGCAAACCCGCAATATTAAAAGAATGGATTTGAATAAAGATTTCGGTTTACACAACTTTTTAAAGGTTTTCCTCATCCTTTTCATGCTAGTTAATTCATTATCTTATCCCTATCGTGCATGAATGGACTTCCTCAAAATGAGTATTGCTGACGTGACTAGAATGGTTCCATTACGGCCTTTGCTTCCCTTCCCAGCGTTACTCATTGAGTCATCAACAAAAATCCTTGTATTAGCTGATCTACATATTGGTTGGGAATGGGATGCGCGTTTTCTCCAAGCTGGATTGTATATTCCATCTCAAACTCCAAAACTCCAAGATAAACTCATGGCACTAATTCAAGAACATCACCCTGATACGTTGCTTCTTCTTGGAGATGTGAAACAAGCAATCACTCGAATGAGTATTGAAGATTGGCGAGTAATTCCTGAATTTTTTGAAAACATTCAATCTCATGTTGACGAAATCATAGTGGTTCTAGGTAATCACGATGGGGAATTAGAGCCTTTAACTCCTCCCACAGTCAAAATTGTACCTTCCCGCGGTCTTACCATTGGACAAAACCCCCAGATTGGGTTATTACA
>JAOZHK010000081.1 GCA_026014905.1 Candidatus Bathyarchaeota archaeon | reverse complement strand
CTTCGGAGCCCGAGATGAAGTGTGTTATCAAGCCCTTTATAGCGGTTCCGAACAGTAACCTCGGTTACATCTGCGGCTTTCGCGAGTTCGCGTTGGGTGATGGTCTTGCCATTCATGATCGACGCAATGTAAAGAGCGGCTGCTGCCATCCCTGTTGGACCTTTTCCCACCAATCCATTAATCTGTTTTGCTTGGTGCAATAACTCAATGGCAAGGTTCTGCGTTTTTTGGTCCAGCTGTGACTTGGATGCGATTTTGGAGATGTATTTGAGAGGGTCATCAACTGGCATATTGACATTAAGGCGGCGTTGGATAAGACGATAGCATCGAGCAATTTCTTTCCGGTCACGGGGACTTGATTCCACGATCTCTTTTAGGCTGCGAGGGGTCCGCGTTAATCGACACGAGGCATAAAGAGCGGCTGCTGCGATGCTTCGGATCGAGCGTCCGCGTATTAATCCACAATCTAATGCTTTGCGATAAATGAGGGCTGCATTCTCTTCTACTGCTTGGGGTATGTGTAGGCGATCCGAGAGTCGCGTTAATTCATGCATCGCCTGGGATAGATTGCGTTCAGTCGAGGAATGCATGCGCGCCCGTATGTTCCATTTCCGTAAACGCATCATTTTAAGGCGTTCTTTCATGGGTAGCGCTTTACCGTAGGGATCTCGATAAGGTTGAAACGTAGTAGAAAGCCCCTTATCAAACTGTTTTAATGAGGTCGGAGCACCAACACGTACTTTTGATCGCCGCTCCTCGGGAGTGAATGCCCGCCATTCGGGCTTATGATCTAATAGATCTTCTTGCAGAACGAGACCACAGCTTTGACACGTTACTTCTCCCGATTCTCGGTCAGTTACAAAGGCTGTGCTTCGACACTCAGGACATCGGCCTTGTTCTGTCATCGATCGATGGAATACTTCTTTGGAACTCAGCATACCCGACCCTCCTGATGTGGTATAGTTAAAAGGCGAACGATCAATTTTTTACCAATAGGTTATATACCTATAGGTAAATTTATATACGGTTCCAAGCTTTTTAAGCTTTACTGTGACCTGCTATGCCTAAACAGCCAGGCTGTATCGGTAAAACAAAACTAAAGTTGTTGGCCGTTCTTCAATACAACGAGTTATCAACCATTGACTCATATGGCTATAATCTCTGGATGACGCTCAAAGACAAATTTCATCTTTATCTTGAGGACATCGATAGCCGCAACGTCTATCATCATCTTTCTGATCTCACCCAACGTGGACTCATAGAAAAAACCACAGTCCAACAAGGTGAGAAGGCCCCCAACCGTCAATTAATCACATTAACTCAAAAAGGCCGCGAGTTAGCACCTCGATTCACAAAATACCTCGAGATATTAACTGGAAATACTTCAGACACCACCGAATGACAGAACACGCTTTTACTGTTTGTGCACAAGTCCGCTCAATCAATATCTTAAAGAATAACCAGTCATATTCTGAGTATCAACGCCGGGAAACCCCCGTTGCCAAGGACGTTGAAGGGCCTCAACATGGGATGGCAGAGTGGTAATGCGCTGGACATTCTTGAATCAACCAGACTCGAGATCCAGTGGTCTTCGGGACTACATGGGTTCAAATCCCCTTCCCGGCGCCATTTTACCGGTAACTATTTATCATGCTACGCGCGCGCGTAGCCTTGAAGACACTAACAATCTGGCGCGGGAGTGATTGGGTTGACTAATCCTGCAATGACCGTGAAAGGGGTCTTCCTCGATTTTGGGTTTGTCATCGGTTATCCGACACCCGGTATTACACACGTGCGTAACCGCAAGTATAATTATTTAGATTGGGACGGGATTGAGACCTTGCTCAAAGACCCGGATCTGACGCAATATTTGCGACCAGGCGTTGGGCAAGCGGAGTTAGAAGCGTTCTTTGATCGGGAAATCTACCGCGTTTTTGTTGCACACGAACAGACCGACGCGATTGACCCTCAATCCAATTCACTCTTATTGAACAAGCTGCACTTGGTCTTCAACTGTTCAATCAACCAGCGATTGGTAGACAGGGTACTCACGCACATTGACACGATGAAATACGTCAAGATTGACGCTAAGACTGTGGACGTTGTCGATGAACTGAAACAGAGAGGTTTTTGGTTGGCGTTGGTCTCGAATATGATGTTGCCGGGCAAGTTACTGAAGGCAAAGCTCCAGGAAGCGCATGTCCTAGCCTATTTTGACACGATTACGATCTCGTCGGATGTGGGATTTATCAAACCGCACCCGGAGATTTTTCGTCGCACATTGAGGGAGAGTACGTTGAAGCCAGAGGAGGTCGTATTTGTGGGCGATACCTATCAACAGGATATTATTGGAGCCAAACGCGTGGGATTGAAGACCGTGTGGTTGAATACGCGGCATGAGCCGGGTACGATGGCTCACGATGACCCACCTGATTATGAAATCGAGACACTGGCTGAGTTGATTGAGAAACAGATACTACACTACTAGCTAGCTAAGGAGTCCAAAACGATTTTTATTATCGCCTTGAAGCTTTCCAAGCCAGAATAGACTGCTCCTTCTATTCCTATTCCTCTCGCCGCCATTACATTACCTGAGCTGTCATCTAAGAAGAGACATTCTTGTGGTGCTGCATCCACAATCGTCAACATTCTTTGAAAAGCCGTTGAATCTGGTTTAACAAATCCAATGTCTGCAGAAGTGATGATAGTAGTAAATGGATGACGATCACCCAACTGTTCGAGAATCGTGTGTTTCTCCTCCGTGTCGCAATTGGTGAAAATTGATATTGGAAGTTCATGTGAAATACTTCGTACGTAATCTACAAGCTCGGTGTCAATCCATGAATTGCCAAAGAGGTCATTCCATATGAAAGACTGCTCGACATTCTGGAGTCTAGCATCAATACTCTGGATATTTTCCCACCACTCATCCCGTGAGCTTTGTCCGCGAAGTAATGTACGACCCGCATCATTCATCCATAGCACCGTCATTAATTCATTATACGCAAATCCGATACTACTGGCTAATTCCGCATCTTTCATTTTGTCTGATAGTCTTACAACCCCATCAAAATCAAGTACCACTACTTTGATTATTGCACCCAGTCCACTGAATCATTGATTACTGAGACACTTAACTGCTAACTAACTTTTTTCGTTAAAGTCCTTAAATCCCAGATTACCCTACTTTCTAATTATTAGGCGATCAGAGTAATTTGTGATGTAAGGATGACCGATGGAAGACGTTCTTTTCGGGTGTGGGCTTGTGGTTGTTGTCACGTAGGAACCGATCTTCGAGTCGCTGGGCGGAAAAGCCTGGCTGAAGCCATTCAACAGACCGAAGATCCTCGTCACGGATTTGAGTGGGATATTGCGGTCCATTTAGGCGATCTTTCTGGAAGTCAGACCCCACCACACGACGATGAGGGTTTAGAAGTCGTTCAACAATTTGCGGTATCGCGCCATTCGAGGGAGGCCTTCTATAATCTCGCCGGAAATCATGATGCCACGCGGAATCAAGTCTGGTTTCAGAAGTGGGTTGATCCGCTAGGCGAGCACTCCACGTTTTCTCATGTTCGTGCTGGCCGACGACCGTATCCGATTGAAGGGACCTGGGAACGATACGCCTTTCGTGTCGGCAACCTGCTCTTTCTGATGATGAGTGATCGCAATGATGCATCGCCTCCGGTTGGTCGATTGATTACGGGTGGGGAAGGACGTCACGGAGGCTATCCTGCGGGAGCGGTTACGAGTGACACTTTTGCGTGGTGGCGGACGATGGTTGAGGAGAATCCCGATTCCATCATCATCTCGTTACATCATCACATGTTGAAAGAGACGACGGTCGCGTCAGGCCCGTGGGAGGGACTTGAGAATGATGAAGCGGGTGGATGGCGTTCCCACTACCATGGCTATTTTCCGAATGGAGCGCCACAGGGCGCATCCTACCTGTATTTTGTGGATGAACAATCCGATGCGCAGTGTTTTGAGACCTATCTGTCGACCCATGCTGGAGCCATTGATTTCTGGTTGGGCGGACATACACATACGTATCCTGACGACCGACGGGGCGGTCGATCACATATCGAAACGAGGTGGCGCACTCACTTCATTAATGTCGCGGCGTTAACGCGATATCATGGTCGGCAAGCTTTCTGTTACCCCATGAGCCGTTTGTTCACGTTTAGGGAGGGCAGTCGGGATTGCCTGGTGCAATGCTACCTGCACACATCGGACTATGCGCCCCAAGGGTGGTATCAACCCGTGCAGCGTCGTCTATCGTTATCGAAATCCTTCCATTTTTGACTAGCTAGTTACCTCATCATTAATCGCTTGAAGAGAAATATTTGTAGCTAGCAGTTCTCTTAACTGTTTGAAGTCTTAAATCCCAGGTAGAGCAGAACGTATTTCTTGATATTATTTCTGGATGTACCCGCGATGTTTTTCATAAGCGATTTATCGATCGAGGATTCTATGTATATTTACGGCGTCTAAATAGTATAAATTATATAATAACTATATAATATTACAGTGTTTTAATACATCGTTATATCATATATCGACGCCTATCCAATACGCCGAGGTGGGGCGTATACCAAAAAAATACCAAGAAAAAATTGAGGAAACACTATGAAAACAAAACTGAAAGTAACACTTATTCTCTTAATGCTGTTTGCCAGTATTCTCGCCTTGAATACCGCTATCACTCCGATTCTCGCGAAAGACACGTGTCCGACAGAGCCTACATGCCCTGACGTAACGGAGTGCGAGACCTGTACAGAACTCTCAGTCATGCTCCTAGACGTGCATCTGATGCTCAAACCCGATCCGATGCGGTGGGAAGGCAGCCTAACGTTTCCCGATGGCACCGAGTTTCTCCAGACTAATTACGTAGACGCCAATGCGTACTTCGTTGGACCGGAAGTAGCGTGGCCCCGCAATCGTACGCAAGGAGAACTCGAGATCTTCCGCGAAGAAAAGGAGTTCCGAGACGCGGGTGGCAACCTTGTCGCTACAGGCTTTGAGCAAGGCCTTTTCAACCTCACGAGTATGGAGTGGAACGCCTTTGGTGAATTCGAGTGTATGACGGAGGACTTCCCCTTATGGGGCTTGGAGATTGTCAAGACCTGGGTCACTGGAATGGTGTGGATCGACGACTGTGATGGCTGGCACGCGGAAGGCATTGTCACGGTTCTCTATTGCGACGGACCCGTTGCAAGTGGATGCGACGCAACCGAGGTCATCCTCGCTGAGAGCCATCTGATCTTTATGGGTGAAGGTGTCAGTGGGACAGGTCCGTTGCGCTGGGAAGGCACGGTCACGTTCGCTGATGACACCGAGCTTACATTGATTGCATATGCGGATCCTGCTCCTTACTTCGTGGGACCGGATGCGGATTGGAGTCTCTTCGGCGGAGGTATGCAGGGTGAACTCGAGATCTTCCGCGAAGAGATCGAGTGGAAGAATCAATGTGGCGACGTGGTGGTCACGGGAAACGAGCAGGGCATCTTCAACATCAACACGTTCGAGTTCAATGTGAAGGGCGATCTCACGATTAGTGGAGATGCAGGCCCGCTCATGGGTAAGCAAATCAAGAAATTCTTCGGAACCGGAGAGGTCTGGATCGATGACTGTGGTGCTTACCACGCTGATGCTTGCAACGTGTATTTGGTCTGTGATGCTGAACCCACGTGTCCAGCAGAGTCCACATGCCCGGAGGAGCCAGCATGTCCAGCTGAGTGTCCTGAAGAACCCACTTGTCCAACGGAGTGCCCTGAAGAGCCAACCTGTCCACCGGAACCCACCAGTTGCCTGGGAACATGCGGTGAAACCAGTGTCATTATGGCGAATGCGCATCTGATTCTTATGGGCGAACCCGTTGGCGGTACCGGACCCTTCAGATGGGAAGGTACCCTCACCTTTGCGGATGGCACGGTGCTGACGATGATCAATCTCGTAGATCCCTCACCATATTTCACCGGGCCCGAGGCGGATTGGAGCGCCTTTGGCGGTGGAATGCAGGGTGAGTTGGAGATTTTCCGCGAAGAGATCACGATGAAGAATAAATGCGGTGATGTTGTCGCGACGGGCTTTGAGCAAGGGATCTTTAATGTCACCAGCTCCGAGTACAATGTGTCGGGTGAACTGGAGGTCTGTGGCGAAGCTGGCCCCCTCACGGATAAACTGGTCGAGAAGATGTTCTTCACAGGCATCGTATGGTTTGACGACTGCAGTCGAATGCATGCGGAATCTCAAGGACTTATTCTCGTATGCGATGCATAGCGAACGAATAGATCACGTAATAGAGTAGGTGATCGGCAGATCCTCTACTCTCCCCATTTTACGTGCGGGTGAGTGCAAGCGACGGTATCTTGTGATCTAGCACTTCGACAGCTGATTAGAACATCAAGACTAAGGCGTCATCATCGAACTCTAACAGCCTTTCATTCCTCTCCCTTTTTTTCTTATCTCTGTTTGAAGACATCAATCTCACTACTCTTACGCGCGCGCTGCGTAGTGATTTACCGGTAACTTCACGTCAAAATCCCCTTTCCGACGCCATATCACGCTCGCTATATCACGTGCTATCTTCCAAAAACAGATGTCGAACATAATATCTGGGTATCCGTTGCTGTTAGCTGGTTTTTTTATTCATTACTATGGGATCGAAAGGTACTTGGAAAGATCTGTTCTCCTGTATATTGCAGCAGATGTTCGAGTCGGGCTATGTCTACTTCTAACTGATTGATACATGCACGGACATGGATGTTTGCCATCAAATTCATGATGTCTTCAATGCAGAAGATGCCGGAGTTCCACATTGCCGCATATTCTGAAGACAGTGTCTTCACAAGGCTGATGAACGCGCGTTGATGCCCAGGGTGTTTGAGGGAGTGATAGAAGCCGTTTTTCTTGTAGAGTTGAAAAATAGTGTTTTGAAAGACCCGTCGAAAGCTGGGTGTAATCCGTCCCATAGTATCACTACTCAATTAACGCGCGCGTGATCAGGAGTAATATGTTTACTTTGGCATGTTGAGGTTCATGATGGATCTTGAGGTGGCTGATTTAGTTTGATGAGAGACGCTTTTTCTTCTCATTGATCCTGCGTCTGAGCGCTTCAATACAGGTATCATCGATGGAGACCGCCCACTTCTGTGCTTCATAAGCTAATTTGATTGGAATCAGGCAGAATCGTTTCCTGAATAGTGCTTCCCGTTCATCGCGTGTGAGGTGTTTCATGATTTAGGTCCTGGCGAGAGGGTGGGGTTGGCGAGGAGGACACGTCTTCGCGGTCGACGATAAGCGTTGATAAGACTCTCCCTTTCCTTCATCGCCATCCAGAATGAAGAGTTGAAGTATTATTTATTGAATGAAGTAGGGTAAGGGGGAGGGGTACCGCGTATCATCCTCAGTACGCGTGTACTCATTCGCAGCTAGCCAGCGAGTTTTTTTGCGATATCAGCTAATCCTAAATCAATGAGCTTTTGAATGCTAGGTTTGCCCGTTTCAAGATTCCAGTCTAAGGACTGGAAATAGTCGCGAACCATTTTCATAACCTGCTTCTTTACAGTAACACCGGCGAGGGGACCTGCTTGTAACGGAGGGATTCCCAGAACGCGATCGGGATAGACAAAGTCTGATGGTTGGAACCCTTCTCGAATGTTGAAAACATGCCTCATGGTCGCGATGCGATCTCCAATAGTAACAAGGTCTGTAGGACTTAGCTGCCATCCCGTGACGGCGTTGATAAAGTCGGAAAATTGTGGAACATCGTCTCCGGTGCCTTGTACAAAACTGGTAAAGCTACATACTCCTGCAGCTTGGACAGCAAAGCCTTCGTGGGGAATTTGAGTATGACGGGCGGGTGTGGCGTCCACTATGTACATGAACGCGTTTTTCGTATTGTAGGGGTTCTCAATGTCACGGGGATCGTGCATGGGTAATTCTTGTCCTCCAACATGCATGGCATATTGCTCGGATCCCTTCCCAATCCGCTGTGCTGCTCTCATTACACCATCCGCCAAAATGTCTCCGAATCCCTCGCGTCTCGCCATTTTTACGGTCATATCGACGATCGCAGCGTGGTTGCCCCAATCTAAAGCGATACCATCGGTATCTTCTTGCGTGATGAGTCCGTTCTCATAACACTCCATGGTAAAGGCGATCGTGGCGCCAGCGGATATTGTATCGAGGCCATAGTCGTTGCAGACATAGTTAAGGTAGATGATTGATTGGAGATTATCATTTAGACACATGGATCCAAAGGCTGCGAGGGTTTCATATTCTGGCTTGTGACCTTGAATCGCATAAGGTCCATCCTTGACCTGTTGAATACCACCACAAGCTAAGGCGCAGCCAAAGCATCCGTATGGTCCCGTGTCATAATGAATGACGTTATCCCCACTAAGATTTTCAGCGGACGAAAAGTCCTCTTTTCCTACTCCCTTCCAATTCTTAACTGGCGAATCACCGCTGAAGGCTGATTGATACGTTAAGGCGCTAGTACCGTATTTACTGAACATGTCATAGAATGGATTCGTTTTCATTGCGTCTAAAGCCTTGTTCCGCACTTCGCGAAGTTTCTTCAAATCGTATATCGGAACTCGTTCGATTCCTCGAACCGCAACTCCCTTAAGTTTTTTCGCGCCCATAACTGCGCCTAAGCCTTGGCGACCAGCAGCGCGGCCTTCATCAGTCATGATAGCAGAGATGAGCGATAAGCACTCACCCGACGTCCCAATACTAGCAACTTGTACCCGTGAATCAGCATGGGCTTCCTTTATAATTCGTTCTGTTTCACTGACATTGCGTCCCCAGATCGCAGCAGCATCCTTAAGCTCGGCGACACCATTAGTGATCCAGAGATATACCGGTCGAGCTGAGACACCATAGAAGAAAACAGCATCAACTCCTGTATATTTTAACTCGGGCCCAAATAGTCCCCCTCCACGAGAATCACCCCAGGTACCAGTGAGTGGTGATTTCCCGACAACCGTGAAACTCCCGCTGAATGGGGCGAGCGTTCCTGTCAGGATTCCGGTGGTAAACCCGATGACATTCTCAGGTCCTAGGGGATCAATCTTTGCTGGTATGTCGTCGTAAAGTATCCTTGCTCCAAGCCCATATCCCCCCAGCCATTTTTTATAGAATTCATCGCTGAGAGAACTGTCGGTGATCTTACCTGTGGATAAATTAACTTTGAGTATTTTTCCCATATATCCTCCCATATTTACTCCCTCAATTCCAGAATAATGGAAAGGCTATATATGTAGTATAACGTTTATACTACGTATAAACATGTGAAATATATGCCGCAAGTGACCCCTGACGATCTGTTAATTTACATCTACGAGCGTGGACAAGCCCGCACCCGTGATCTGGAACGGCAGTTTGTGAAAACTCGGATGATGTCCCGTGGCACCATGTATAAGTATAAGCGTCAGCTCGAACTTGAAGGTCGCATTCAGGCGAAACCAGTTGCGGCAAAACCTCCGTATCATCTCTACTTCATTCCTCCCCTTTTGCTCAAAGATGTTGTTGCGATCAAAGAGAGGCGAAGATTACAACTCCAAAAGCGCGAACAGACCCTCCAAGATCGCTATTGGTCTATACTGCCGAAACACATTGTGAATATTTTGGATCCTAACGAGCACCTATATTATGTATATTACCACCTTAATCGGCTCTATTACGTTGTCACGGACACACAAGTCATTTCGTGGATGCATTTTCCAAGTGACATGTTTGCCATTGAAAATACCGAGTATTGGCTCGCAAAATACGTTGAGATCGTGAACGTTAGCCAACCAACCAGTCGACTTGGACCCGATGGCACCCATCACACCATTAAAATCGAAACCACCTCACAACAGGCGCGTATTCTTGACTTTGATAGCGATTCTATCGCATCTTGGGAAGCCTATCGCAAACTCGAAGAAGCCTATCTACATTATTTAGCGAATGGTACTGAAATCCCTAATCAACGCCTCTACAGCAACCCCCCTCAACAGGTGACTAATGAGAATCATTGTCCGCGTTGTCAAAGAGACTTTTCGGCACTGCCAACAACTATCCGATATTGTCCATTCTGCGGACAACGAGCCCGCACCCGTAATACTAGGATAGCTCAGCAAGAAGAAGGACCATTCACCAAGATTTTTGAATAGTGTGCGCGTTCAGGCTTTAACGCTTAAGCTATATCTTTAATTAGTTACGAGGAACATGATACACGACCACTGACTCGGGGAATAAGGGACATGTTTTCAACTCTTCGGAATACGCGATTAACCAAGATTTATGTTGTGCCCTTATTTTTTACGACTTCTGCCATGATGACTTGGGCGATCAGTGTGCTGTATGCGCTGGATCTTGGTGCTGATGTGCTACAAATCAATTTGATCACGACGGTCTGGAGTGCAATGGGAATTCTTGTCTTGGTGCCGTTTGGACTCATGTCGGATCGTTTTGGTCGACGTCCAATGTTACTATATCCACGTGCTCTAGCTCTGATTGGCACGCTGATTCGTGCGTTTGCCACTAATTCTGATCATCTGTTACTCGCTGCATTTATAGGAGGGTTTGCGGGTGCAGGCTTTTTTCCAATTCTCCTTTCCATGATTACCGATATCACGTCCACAGCCAAACAGAAGGAAGCCATCAGCACACTATTCATGTTTTCCGGAATCGGCCAACTCATCGGCCCACTCATCGGTAGTTTTCTGTTAACGATGCCTTTTGTATCGCTTCGAACGTTGCATCAAATTGATCTTGTGGCACAAGCAGGGATCCTCATTTATATTGCTACACAAATACAAGAAACCAGACTGCCATCACTATCCGCCCAGGCGGACCAACCATCATATCAAGAGAATATTGGTGCGTTAATGCGGACACCTCGTTTCATTGGGCTGTTGGTGATGGTGTGTTGTTATTTCTTTGCTTTTGCGATCATGAGTACCTATGTCCCCCTTCTTGGTCGGGTCGATTTAGGGCTCTCGGATGCCGAGGTATCCTCTCTGTCGACATTTCGTAGTGCGGGTGTCATGCTCATACGGTTCTCTTCAACCACATTCTTGTTAGGTGTCTCCATGAAACTATTTCTCTTATCTATGTTAGGGCTAGGAGGTATCACTAGTTTGATCATGCCCTTCGCGGGTGATTATTTATCGATCAGTCTCCTGGCATTCGTATATGGCATTAGTTTCGGGGCAACGATGAGTCTAGGCTCCGCTTTTGTCGCGGCGGATTCCACCCCACAGAATCGAGGAATTGCAAATAGTATCTATAACGCTGCTCAAGCATCAGGAAACATTCTGAAAGTCTTCACTTCGTCGGTTGCAGAGACTCTGGGTTTAACGCCGGTTTTTATCTTGTCAGGTATTACGGCATTTATCGCTATGATTCCGATATCCCTTCGGAAGAAACGTGATGAGCTCCCTGTTCAGTGAGATGTATCGAAAAGTCCGTCTTCAAGAACGTGGTCGCTGAGACATGTCGATATCATTGCACTACGCGCGCAAGTTAGCGCTTTCTTATTTTGTTGAAATCTTAAATTTCAGGAGTTGGTAAGATTATTGCAATTGTGTACGGGACAAGAGTCAGTTGCTATAGTCGTGAATAATGTTAATTATACTTGGCTCGATACACAGGGAGCTCCGAGGTGGGGAGCGATGATATAAATGCCAAGAAACAATGGAGAACAACGTTTATGGTCATAAAATGGAAGGCAAAAGTCTATATCAAAGAAAACATGACGCGTAAAGCCTTTGCTGAATATTGGC
>JAOZHK010000066.1 GCA_026014905.1 Candidatus Bathyarchaeota archaeon | reverse complement strand
AGTTTTAGTAGACCAGGCGAGGATTTATGCTCAAAGTAACAAGTTAACGTACGACGAGCCAGCAGATATTGACGTCCTATCGAACCAGGTGGGTGATGTCGCACAGCAATACACGCAGTATGGTGGGGTTCGCCCTTTTGGCGTCTCAATTATCTTTGGCGGAATTGATAAAAAGGGCAGCAAGGTCCTCCAGACAGATCCCAGCGGAGCCGTTTGGGCGTATAAAGCCGTCTCGGTTGGTGCTGGAAGTGAGACTATTAGAGGACTTCTTGAAAAGAGGCATAGGGACGATTTAACTCTTGAACAAGCAATTCTTTTGGCTGTTGAATTAGCGCGCGCGCACTATCGTTCATTTTTTGTAGCTAGCTAGACGCGCACGATACGATAGCTAGTTCCAGGTTGTGCGTTTCCAGTTGTTTCTGATCCCGATGATAATGAACGGGTAGACCACGATCCATGTGATGGAAAATAACCATCCATAAAAGTTGTGAAATGTCCAGACATCACCCCCGTTCAATGAAATGACAAATACAGCAACTACTCTTGATATGTTGACTAGATATGTGGTTGCTGCACCAATAACGAAATAGAGCGCCCTTTGCTTCCAAGGAATCACTGTTTTCTTGAAAAAGAGTAAGAGTGTCATGGTATAAATTAGCAGACTCTCAACTCCCGCACAAGGCCAAGCAATTGAAAACGTGGTATATGTTCCTCCTTGGGGATCCCATGTAATCAAAGTAGGCAGTGAACCGTGAATCGGATCATTCGTGAACTGGATTTGTGTGTGGTACCCCATGAGATTTAGAACCTTTGCTGCAAGCGTAGCTGTTGTTGGGACAAGCGCCTGAAATGGTGTGAACTGTCCATAGGGATGAAGATCGTCCACCGCGTATAGTACGCCGATGCTTGCTAAAAAGAAAATTGAAAGCGAAAAATCCATTAGGTTTTCGCTTCCATGCATCAATGAGATTATCAAAATAAATAGAATTGTGAAAACCAGGTATTCCAGTGAAAGCGGTAGTAATTCTGCTGCAGGAACGTTATTTTGAATGGCGAAACCCGCAATTAGGGAATCTAATCCAAAATATTTGGAAACAACCACGTAGATTAAGGGTAGCAGGAGAGAGATCGCTAAGGAAAATCTTTGTACGGGTTTAAGGGTAGTGATTTGGGTTTTTTGAATCTTTTCTCTATTAAATATTGTCTCCATAAATACTAACCATAAAAAGAATAGATAGAGCGTTCTGCCTTGATATGTATATTGAAAGGAAGTGGGATCAATCGAGTACAGCATTAGAAATGAAATGGTAAATGGAATAATCGGTAATAATTTCTCGAGAATATGAGAAGTTATTTTCAATTTATACCCCGAGTTATTTGTTTAATAATCAGTTTATGTTCCTATTTTGCTTCCAGGTATACTTTGTAACTAACGAACGTTTCTATCTTGTCAGAGATATTGGCAAGGTCATAACTGGCAAGATTAACTGTATAACTAAAAAAGGAATTCAGGTATAATAGCATAATGACATGATTCTGCTGTTAAAGCGTAACGTGTAACTCGTGGGGTGCGCGCGTTGTCGTTATATTCGATTGATTTCACATTTGGTTCGTAAACATTCAATAGCGTGCACTAATACGTATCTTACGAAAAGAGCTAGCTCTCCAAAATCCACAGGTTGTTGTTGTAGTCTATACGTTAAGCTTTTTATGGAACATGCATCATAAATGACATGAGAACGCTAATGAAAATTATAAAAATTTCTTGTAGGGTATTCTGCTTGTTACTGGCCTTACTATTAATCTCCGCCTCATCCATTGGAATAAAAATTGTGCCTGTGCGGGCGGATGTACCTGATGTGTTGTCAATCGCTCCTTGGACCAGTGGTGACGACACGATACTCAACATCACTATTCGCCATGCAGATCCTTCTAGCGTCCATTATATTGATCGAGTCGATATTGACGTGGCTGGTTCTGTCCAATCAATTACGCTTTCATCTCAGTCAACAGCGTTCTTTACAATCCAACAGAATCTTGGCGCGGTTACGGGTACGCCTAATGTGAGAGCTCGCGCCCATTGTACAACTCATGGCTGGGGAAGTTATTCATCACCGATCGTTATTCCGGAGTTCTCTTTAGTGCTTCTTCCCGTCATCTTGGTTTCCCTTACCCTCGTGACAGTGTTTGCGAGGTCAAAACTGCAAGCGCGAACTTGATTGTTTCACAAAAAAGGCGATTACAAAAGGTACAAGATAGCGTACTCAATCAATCCCGAAACAAAAGAGATTGACCAAAGGGTAAAGGTAAGCCGCATCATACGTTTTTTTCCAACACACCGTCGAATGGAGCATGCTTGGAGAACCCATGAAAAGGCAAAGTAGCCGCCCATCACTTCAGCAACTGTGCCAACACTCGCGTGAACGATTGTGATTATTGCGAGGACATGGGTAGGTCGATCCATAATGAACGGCCTCAAACCCAGTATCGCTGGCCCCATGACAAGAAGAAACGAAAATAGGTTCAGCAAAACCGCACCGAGCATCACATACCCGTGAATAGAAAAGCCGCGCACATTGCGATGTTTCCTGAGATAGAAAAAACCCACAGAAAGTATGATGACAACCAAGACTTGAAGCCCTAAATTCAATTGCTGTACCGAAACCAAGTCTTCTCATCACCAATAAACCATGAGAGACATACGCTCGTTACCTCACTATCGGTTTCTTATTCAAAAACTTTTTTGGCGCGCGCTGGTCTTACCTTCCGTGAATGCTGATCTCTTTAATGCTAGCTTGGTGAATGCTATTTCTAAAGCGCGCGCGTTTCTGGAAATTTGGCTTCCACGGTCTGCTAATCAGCATTATAGCGAGCATCGTTGAATTACTACCATGGATGGGCGACGATATTGCCGTGTCCTCTGTCTCGGCTGCACTGATATACGTGAGGAAAATAGCCCTGATCTAACCAATGGAGATGATTGTTACCTCCCCAAACCTACAGCAAGAGGACGCGCGCGCTCAAATGACAATCGATATATTGATTGGTTGAGGACTAACCTCCTTTTTCTTATAGATCCACATGATCAGAGGAAGCGCAAAAGCGAGGTATGATGCATGAACGATGACTCTTGCCCACTCCGCCTTCACGGTATACCCAAACATGACCGCGAAGACCGAGCCGACGATTCCCTTATGATGCAGCGGATTGTCAGCGGGTATTAGGAGATCGTATGCCGCTTGACCAAGCTAGCTAGCTAATCGAAAACAGCTGGATGGGGATTAGTAACCATTAAAGGTGATGACAAGATTCTCGATACAATAGTAGACGAGATAAAAGATCACCCATCAGTGGGAGGAGTTGAAGTAAAAACTCGAGAGCACGACTTTGTCTCATTTCTCGTAGATATTGTGCGATGCAAAGCGTGTGAAATGCTCATCAAGTCTAAAGCTTTCATGGTATTCCCAGTAGACATTCAGAAAGGGAGGATGAAGTGGCTCTTAATAACAGATGATAACCGAACAATCGGAAAAATCTACGATAAACTTGCAGAAGAAGGATATGATATACAGATTGAACGGGTCACCGCTTTTGGTGGAAAAAGAATCCTTACAGATAGGCAAGAAGAGATCATTAGTACAGCTTTCTCATCAGGGTATTTTGACTACCCGAAAAAAACAGGTAGTTCAAAGTTGGCTAACAAGCTCGGCATTTCAGTGTCAACTCTATCTGAGATTATGAGAGCGGCTCAACGCCGAATTTTAGCTGAGTATCTTCGAACTTAAATTCAGAACTAGGCTGCTCTTTGAGGAAAAAAGCTTGGAATTGGAATACCGAAGCAATTAACATCTTCGTTTAAATCCGGAACTTGCTAGTGTGAACGCGAGTGTGAACCTCCTCCCCGCTACCAAAACGTTCTAAATAAGGTTATTTAGCTAAAAAAGCCATTTTTTAACCCTTATTTATGACTTTCCAACATTGGGGCATCGTTAATTAGCGAGCTAATTTGGATCGAAGGCACCTATTTCATTGCACGGGTTTCGTGGAATCTTAGGGTCGGCTCTCAGTGTCCAGAATACCCCTGGGCTATTCGAATTCAAAAATAAAAAAAGGGAGCACGCTCATTTTTTTAAAAGAATATAGATATTATGGTTGATTCGTAATGAAGAAAATACTCGAAGAGGTAATTGAAGAGTATAATAAATATCATTCTCCTGAAGCTATTGCTAAATTAGTCTCAATTGAAGAACGAGCTTTCATAATAAAGTTCACAGGGTCTTTTTGCCAATCTTGTGGATTCTACGATTACTTCGACGACTACAAAATATTACTTGAAGAACATGGTTTGAAATCAGACATCACTGGTATAACAGAGATTGAAGAAGGAGCTAAAGTAAAATTTAAGGTATGAGAATTCAAAAAAAGAGAGGAGCCTTCATAGTACTATTAGCGCATGTGAGGGACATGTTAGCTAGCTAATTGGTCTTAGTCGTAATTGCTCCATTTACCTTGCAAAAGTTTGTTCTATCCATTT
>JAOZHK010000262.1 GCA_026014905.1 Candidatus Bathyarchaeota archaeon | reverse complement strand
TTTTTGTAATGGAAATATATAAGTAAAAGTGCACAAAGTATTAGCGCACTCGAACGGGGAACAAAAATTATGAGCGAAGTTCCATTATCACCACAACTCCAGGAACAACTTGTACGATTACAACAACTTCAACAGACATTTCAAGTTATAACATCCCAACGCCAACAGCTCGAACATGAACGTGTTGAAGCTGATAAAGCTCTCAGCGAACTGGATAAAATGGCTGATGATGACACAGTCTACAAATCTATCGGAGCCATCTTAGTCAAATCAAAACGGCGAAAATTAATTGAAGAGCTAACTGAGAGAAAAGAACTACTTGAAATGCGAATAAAAGTTATCACTCGACAACAAAATCGCACTGAAGAACAAATGAAGGAATTACAACAAAGAGTGCAACAAAGGTTAAGGAGTCCCTGATCAAGTAAGTGAACGTTATATACAGTGTGGTCCTTTCCATGATGGGAAAACCTTGAACCTTCAAAGGATTAAAACCGCAATTTCGGGATCTCAAGTCAGGCAGAGTATAATCCTATGCCATCAGAATGCCGACCCCGATGCAATTGGATCCGCATTTGCATTACGCAATCTTTTACAGCAGTTACAGCCCAAACTACAAATCGAGATTGCTGCACCCAGTGTTAACAAAATTGCTAAACAGATTCTTCAAGAGATGGGAAATGACTTTACACTCACTCAGAACCCAGATTTGGAAAAAGCTGACATTATCTTCATAGTGGATACCAATACATGGCAGCAACTTCAACCATGGAAATCATCAATAACAGATATGCAAAAGCCAATTGTTGTTATTGATCATCATCCTGTACATCCAAAAATAAAAGATCAAGCTTACCTACTCATTGTTAAAGACCACTATACCTCTACTTGTGAAATCATCTTTGAATTATTGAAACAAGCGCAAGTAACGATTCCTTTCCAGACTGCACAACTCCTTTTTTTAGGCATAGCTTTTGACACAAAACACTTCAAGATTGCAAAATCCACCACATTCAAGGCAATATCAGAATTAGTTGAATGGGGAGTACAAACTGAGCAAGTACTCCAATTACTCGCAATTCCAATGGATCTTTCTGAACGCATAGCGAGATTGAAAGCTGCACAAAGGCTTACAGTGCACAAGATTACAAAGTGGCTTGTTGTATATTCACAAGTCAGTGCATTCCAATCATCCACTGCACGCGCTTTACTTGGATTAGGAGCCCATCTAGCAATAGTATATGGAGAAAAAAGAGAAGGCTATTCAATAAGTATGCGATCAACAACAGATTTTTATCAGCAAACAAGTATTCACCTCGGTACAGACGTCGCCCAGCCATTAGGAGAAGCACTCAATGGCATGGGTGGAGGGCATTCAACCGCTGCTGGCATGAATGGATCGGGAAAACTTGATGAATTTATTGATAAATGCAGTACCTTAATCAAAGAGCGAATAACAGTTAGTAAACCCAGCCTTACAAACGCAAGATAAGATCCTGCCCCAAAATTAATGAGGGAAGACTATGCCAATCATAGAAGTCAAAAATCTTTCCTACATCTATCCGAATACTTCTGAGCCCATTCTATCAGACATTAATCTCACTATTGAACCAGGAGACATGGTATTAGTAACAGGCCCTAGTGGTTGCGGAAAAACGACGTTATGTCGATGTCTTAATGGTTTAATTCCCCATTTTTATAAAGGCGAACTAGAAGGAGAAGTTACAATAGCAAATTTATCGATTACTGAACATTCGATCAGTGAACTTGCTCAACACGTTGGCTTTGTTTTTCAAGACCCTGAGAATCAATTATTTGCATTATCAGTGGAAAAAGACGTTGCATTTGGCCTAGAAAATTTAGCAGTTCCAAGAAATGAAATCAGGAAAAACGTTGATTGGGCTCTTGATCTCCTGAATATTCGGCAATTAAAAGATGTGGCTCCATTTGAGCTCTCTGGAGGGCAACAACAACGAGTCGCGATTGCCAGTGTCATCGCCATGAAACCTGACATTATTATCCTTGATGAACCTACATCGTTTTTAGACCCATTAACCGCAAAAAACCTGTTTGAAATCATTCGACAATTGAATCAAGAGCTTGGAATTACAATCCTCCTTGTCGAACATCGGTTAAATCTATTATGCACATATGTGAAGCGGATCATTCTGATGGAACAGGGACGTATCCGGATCGATGGAACCCCTATCGAGGTTCTTACATCCGAGCTAGCTGTTAAGCTAGGAATTGGCATCCCCAAAATGTTACAACTGCATCAAGCCTTATCGAGTCGAGGTATTGAACTCGGTCCACCTACCCTATCCATACCTGAATTTTCGAGTAGGATAAAGAAGAGGTTCACAGTGTGATCGAAGTTAACGATGTCTCATTTACGTATCCCACAGGCGTTCAAGCGTTAAACAAGATCAATTTACTCATCAAAGATAACGACTTTGTCGCTATAATGGGCGAAAACGGAGCGGGAAAGACGACTTTAATCAAGCATTTTAATGGGATACTCCGTCCTCAACATGGCGATGTCATTATCGACGGTATAAATTCGAAAAAAGCAAGCGTCGCAGAATTATCTCGCAACGTTGGCCTCGTATTCCAGAATCCCGATCATCAACTCTTTTCTGAAACTGTTTTCGAAGAAATCGCTTTTGGATTAAAAAACTTTGGCTATCCAGAATCAGAAATCGATCACAAAATTAATTCAGTTTTACAGCTTCTAGATCTCTCGAAATATAAAGACACCTCCCCATTCCTATTAAGCGGAGGAGAACGAAAACGAGTGGCCTTGGCGTCAGTATTAGCTTGGGACCCCCAAATTCTCGTACTCGACGAACCGACCATTGGTCAAGATCACTACCAGAAAGAAAAATTACGTCATTTCATTTCAGATCTACATGATCAAGGAAGAACGATTATCATCGTTACCCACGATGTGGAATTTGTTGCTGATTGCAGCCCTCGAATCCTGCTAATGTCACAAAGCCAAATCATATCAGACGGGGACGCGAAACGCATACTCACAGACAGCGAATTGACGCAAAAAGCATCAATTATTCTCCCCCAAATTGCGGAGCTTTTTCGAGTACTCTCTCCACTCGGACTGCCACATCAAGTCTTAGACGTCACTGAAGCCCAACAAATACTTGGACAAGTCCTGAAGTCGTGAGCCGATATGAAAGTTTTTGAAGGGTTCAAATTCCGTAAAATCGCTTCGCCAATCCACAGGCTTGATCCACGCATCAAATTCTTTTTTTCATGTATAATCTTTCTTCAAGCGTTCCTCTTCACCGAGTTTCTTGTGATAATAATTCTCTTTTTTGCTCAACTACCCTTGATCGCTGTAGCGAAAATTCAAAAACAATGGGCGAATACATTACGAGGAGGAATCATGCTCATTATAATCATCTTCTCTTCTAATCTTATTATTGGATATTTAACAAATAATCTTCAATTAACCAGTGAATTACTAACGTACTCAACTGCAATGAGTCTTCGTTTTGTCATCTTGATGACCGCTTTCTCTTTGTTCTTCTTAACGACCTCTCCAGACGATTTGGGTTTAGCCCTCGAGCAAAGCCACATTCCATATGAGTTCTCGTTCGCATTTACAACAGCAGTGCGATTTGTGCCAGTACTTGCGACAGAGGCTCAAACGATTATGGATGCTCAGAAAGCTCGTGGTCTGGAATTAGAAAAAGGTGGCTTCCTTCGGCGAATACGGAATTATATTCCTATTCTTGTCCCGTTAATCGTTGGAGCCATTAGGCGTAGCCTCGAATTGGCGGAAGCGATGGAATCCCGGGCGTTTGGAGCGAAAGAGCAACGGACGAATCTTCATGTCTTAACAATTTCAAAAGCTGATTTATTTGCAGGTGTGTTCAGTGTGATATTACTTGGCATAAGCATCTACATCCGCCTAGAAATTCCTATTCCATTAATAGAAATTCCTCTCCCACCACTCTAAAGAGCACTATTTAGCAACAAATCGCGTGAGAGCTCGTTGAACCTTCTTTAAATCTTGATTGAATAGCCTAATTTTTGAAGGTATTATTGGTGATTGGGAATTTTGTCCTTCAACTTCAAGGCAATTCGATTCGTCAATTTCAGTGACTTTCAATAAGGGATATCGAAGAATATAGTATTGGCCCATATGTTCGAAGACGATCCCTTTTTCACTGATGGCGTATGAATTGGGATTTCCCGTCTGAGTTGGAGTACCCATGCCCATCCGAAACGAGAGAATGGTACTTATCGGCATTGTGATGAGAAAACCGATTGCATACGATTGCCATGATGGAATCCCAGGAATAACGATGTTAAGGACCTGCCCCGAGACTAGAAATATTACCAGAGGTATAATCAAGAGTATCGACATTCGGGGGCTGAAGGTGCCGATAGGTTTTCCTCGATCTCGTGCTTTAGAGACATCGCTTTTATCCACTTCTAGTATTAATTTTCTTTTCATAGTTCTTCGAGCTTCATCAAGATTGGCATCCATTATAGGTTTCGAACGTACTGTTTTCATACTCTGCCAGGCCATCTGACCTCCCAGCATTAGAAAAATGGAGCCGTATTGAAGCCAAGGGTTTTCGAAATACATGCCCGCGGTAATTAATATCATTAAGCCGAACGAGGGAATCATTCGTCGTGCATAGGCAGAAATATCAGCCATCTTTATCAGCCAAATCTAAGTAAATCTATTTCAATATCTTCGAAATTAAATCTTTTGTAATTAGTAATCAAAAGGACCCCTCGGGTAACACGCTACCAAGTAAATTGCATGAAAAGAGATGAGAAAGAGAGAATGGAAGTCGATGTTCTGTGCAGCCTGGAACAATTCCGTGAATTTATGATATTGAGTACATGCAACTCTTTCATCCCTGACGAGTATTGGTTCGACGAGCGAGTATTTCCTGAACGAGCGAGTGACCATGGAACTATGTATGTTGAAGCCGAGGATAAAGTGACCATAGAGAAGATACGCGACATTACATTTGTTCAAGTAACAGAGATTCTTGGTATCATCTATCACTCAAAAAGTAATCGGACTCAACTAAAGTGGAGAATCGTGAGGAACGAAATGGGGAAACTTACAGGAAAGGTGACCACTCATTCCTTAGTGAACTTATTTGCATCTAAGATACTGGATGAATCATATGTCAACCAAACCAAAGCTCAAATCCATCCTAAACAGGCACATGAGTCTAGCTAGCTAGTTATAAATATACGGATAATGGAAGTATAAGAGGTCGATCGCGCGATACTGTAGGCGAGATCCATATGACGGAACAAATGAAATGTAAAATCGTATCCTTCGAAGACGTTTATTCAATGGTTAGAAACGTTTCAGAAAAAATCAAAGATTCGGGATTCGAGCCAACCACAATTGTAGGTTTAGCACGGGGAGGATGGGTTCCCGCTCGTTTACTTTGTGATTTTCTTGGGATTACTGATCTCGTGAGTTTAAAGGTCGAGCATTGGCTCGAGACCGGGAAAACGAGTAATGAAGCCATAATCAAATACCCGGTAACGACTTCATTAGCGGGTAAACGCATCCTCATTTTTGATGATATCACGGATACGGGAGAGAGTTTAATCACTGCGTCTGAGCATTTAGGAAATCTGCATCCTGAAGAGAGCCGAGTAGGCGTCATGCAATACATTACCTCTTCAAAACGCATACCCGATTATTATGCAGAAAAAGTAACAGATTGGTATTGGTTTATCTATCCTTGGAACTGGATTGAAGACACAAGCACATTAATTGTTAGGCTCATGAGTGAAGATCAGACCGAAACATGGAACCCAGAGTCGATTAATGCGAGCTTACATGAGTATTTCGGCATTACTTGGGATCAAGCCATGCTCGAATATATTCTGAACATCATGAATGAACGAGGACAAATCGATAGACCTGACGAAGATAGGAAGTTTACACTCAAAACGAGAACTGTTATTCGACTTTAAAGAAGAGAAAGTAATAGACGCGCGCGTATTAGTAGAAATCAACCAAAGCTATCGAACTGAGTAGCTATTCCCTTTTGTCCCGAGGTGTTGTGAAAACCCCAGTTGATTTCTGAGTTAATTGACTGTATAACCCGATAGTTAACTTGCACCAGTGTAAATCAATTAGTAAACATATCGTATGTTTGGAAATTGGGGAGCTGTGTATAGAGTTCAGTAGTTAAAAAATTTTGAAAATAAAATATCGGGATGATTGGAACCTTATTGTAACATTTAAGAGATGTTAGATGAAGAGTAAGAATAACAGGAACAATTGTACAATGCTTATGCAAGGGGATCATTGAAGGAGGAGGATGCTTTGACGGATATTGCCATGATCGGGATAATGCTGCTCCGCGCTCTTGTTGTTTATCAACAATGCGTTTAATCACAGAATTTTGCCAACTCCGTTTCCAGTGTTTACATTCAATTGCGAGAATTAGTGGATTCTTAAAGCTCAGGACATCAATCTCATGACCTTTGTCTTGGCTTTTAAATCGATAATGCTTGAGATTAGAGAAGCCATGATGAGTTAAAACAGCCATGGCGATATCCTCAAATTCACGCCAATCCAAGGCTTGGGAGATCTCCTCAATATCTAATCCACAGCGAATTGCTAAGATTGCGAGTTGGACTTTCTGGTAAGGAGAGATAGAAATCTGGTCTCCAGTCGAATGAACTAGTCCTAACTGTTGATATTCGTGGAGATACGATATGATTTCGGACGAATTCAAACCTGTTTCGGTTACAAGCTCTGAAAGGTTAACAATACCATGGTTGCTTTGAAGAAGTTTACGTAGAAAATTCGTTTGCCCCATCAGATTTTCATCTAACTAATTAGTGGCTAGCCAGCCTACACGCGAATATGGAAAGTCGGGAGGACTTTGTTATGTGTAGTGTCCCCTCGCCGTTATAGGCCAGACAGCTGCGAGTTTACCATCTTTTACAACAAAGAGCCGGTCGTGCTGGTTAATACATGTACAGCAATGGCTTGGTATAAATTCAATTTTTTGCCCCCATGATAATTGAGGTCGAATTTCACTGTCTTTATCGAAGCGGACGGTTCCATGTTCTTCCGACAATCGGACTTCATCACAGTCAATTAAATCTCCGTTGACACGAACACGAGGCGTATCGAAACCTTGGGACATAACTTTTGCTCCAGCATCTGTAACTATTCGATCAGTGAAATTGGACCCAATAATCTGAGTGAGGACTGAGAGAGAGGGTTTGAAGTAAACATTGTTTATTGATTTAAATCCGTAGCCTGTGCCTTCACTGCTTACTCCGAAAACAAAGGAGCCGGGTTCGATTTCGGTTATGCCTGGATATGTACCTGTGATCTCGTATGTTCCAGTTGACCCTGCACTGACGATCTCAACTTCAATTCCAGCTTCACGGATCTGATTCGCAGTATCAACTGTGAGTTTGTTGCGTTGAAGCGCAGTATCTCGATCAACGGGTCCTTCATAGCCATAAATTCCGCGAAAAGTTAAGCCTTTCATTGATGCGACCTTCTTTGCTAGCTCGACAGTGGGATTACCAGGCGCGACGCCACAT
>JAOZHK010000041.1 GCA_026014905.1 Candidatus Bathyarchaeota archaeon | reverse complement strand
GAGGACCGAGGGCGTCAGGAACGCCTCAGTGAATTTTGCGACAGAAACCGCCTACATCGACTACGACGCGGTTCTAACGAATGAAAACGCGTTAGAGCAGCTAGCTAGCTAGCAGTGCGACTGAAGAGAGTGAAATGATCGATGAAAGAGAAAAAGTGTCCCATATGTTCGAAACCTATACGAAGTGATGCATTAGCAAGGACGTATTGTAAACTCTGTGGAATGCTCATTGATGACGCAGAACCCCAGTTCGTGTACGACACTGATGCCGATACTAGCTTCTATTTTTGTTGTGAAAAATGCCTGATACTGTACATTCAAACGTATTGTAAAGAAAGATTGGAGAACATGACCTTAACTTTGGAAGATATCATTGAAGACTTAACTGTCGAACTGGATGATGAAGACGTATACACAACCTATCGCAAAACGGTGCATGGGATTACGTACTTGTCAAAGGTTCAGGCTCCTAAACGGGAAATGTGAAACGATTGTCTTGATGTTAAGAGGTGGTTCAATGGAACATGATCACGCTTCCACTAAAAAAGGTATTTCGCGTATGGCAGCGATGTTAATATGTTGCCTGATTCCGATTGCAGCAGTAATTCTCCTCAATATTATACGTGTTGAAAGTACATACCTTACCTTTCTTTTCGTTCTCATGTGTCCAATTATGATGTTCGCGATGATGATCATGGATCGACGTGATAGTCGAGGAAGCCATGGCATGAGTTATGGTAAATGAAAGAGAGACAGAAAGTGAAGAACTTGAGGTGAAGTGGAGTGGGAATAATTGTGCAGCATTTTGGTCAATGGTATGCGGTTATCATATGGATTGTCCTATTCGGGCTCTTCATAAAATATATCCCCTTCCAGAGAAAAAGCCAGCGACGTCCCACAAGCGTTTACTTAGCCTTCATCATAGCTCTAGCCTTTGAGATGTTTGGGATACCCCTAAGCATGTACATCGTTTCTTGGGTTTTCGGTATTACGTTGCCCGTAGGGATCCTTTGGGGACACACTCTGCAACAATATATAGGATATTGGGGAATGTACATAGGATATGCGTTGAACCTGGTAGGTGCTTATCTCCTAAGCCAAGGATGGAAACAGGTTCATGAACACTATTGGCGCAAAGAAGAGGGCAAAGGAACGCTGGTCACGGATGGCATCTACAATTACATTCGCCATCCTCAATACACTGGCTTAATCCTGATTACATTAGGGCTTCTCATCCACTGGGCTACGATCCCCCTTCTCGTCATGTGGCCTATCCTTCTTCTCCAGTATTATCGGCTGGCTAAGAAGGAGGAAAGAGAACTGGAAAAAGAATTCGGCGACAGGTATAACGAGTATCGCAAAAGAGTGCCCATGTTCGTTCCCTTTTTATAATTTCGAGTTATCCGAGAGTCGAATGGCTGCCTAAATACATATGAACGATGGATTGAGAGGGAAAGAGTATGTCGAGGATATGGGTTACGAAAGCTGACGGGACAAAGCAGCGTTTCGAAAAACAGAAGATTGTCAACACCTGCTTAAGAATGCGTACGAGTCGAGAAGTCGCAGAGGTTATCGCGGATGAGGTGGAAAAAAGGGTGTACGATGGTATTTCGACGCGAAGAATCCTCCAGATGGTCTTTACACAGCTCCGAAGACATAAACCGGCATTCAGTCGTCGGATCAATTTGAGACGAGCGATGAGCCTGCTCAGACCTGTACCTGACTGGGAGCATTACGTCCAGCTGTTACTCAATGAACTTGGCTATACAGTGACTCCTAACCAAATCGTTAGAGGGCGGTGTGTGGAACATGAAATCGATGCGGTCGCGCGACGAGACGATGAAACCATCTTGGTTGAGATCAAACACCACCACAAGCACCACACCCTGACCAGTCTTGACGTTTGTCGGGTAATACGAGCCACGTTCGAGGACTTGACAGAGGGCTTCAACATCGGCTTCAATCCATTTAATTTTACTCAAGCCATGATAGTGTGTAACACAAAGTTCTCACATCACGCGAGACAGTACGCCCAATGTAGAGGCATCGCGTACATAGGTTGGAACGCCCCCATTGGTTCTGGTTTAGATCGACTTATCGAAGAGAAGACGTTTCATCCAATCACGCTCATCAGCGGTCTTAATCGACAGACCGCACAGAAACTCGGCGATAGGGAAGTACTCTTACTGCGGCAACTGCGTGAGATGAACCCCAGAGAACTATCTAAGAAATCAGGAGTGACGACTGAGAAACTTGAGGAGTTAGCGCAGATAGCAACGAAAATACTGTCCAGTTAGTTGTGTTATGTGTAAAGGATGATAGACATTTCAATCCCTGAAGGGATTTTATAAATATCCCATAAATGTCTTGTATCCATAATTTATTGTCATCTATGAAGGGTTATTGATGAAAACTGAGAAGAACGATGGAATCAATAAAAACCATTTTCGTGTGGTGATCTTTGGTTCTGCTCGAATTGAGCCAGGGGATCCGAACTGGTATTTAATCTACGATTTAGCGAAGCGAATTGCTGAAGAAGGGATGGATCTTGTGACGGGAGGTGGGCCCGGTCTTATGGATGCGGCAAGCGTGGGCCACTACGCTGGAGATGTAAACCGTAAAGCTTTGTCCATAGGTCTTCAGATCAAGTTACCTAAGGAACAACGAGACTCTGATCATCTCGATATCAAAAAAGAATTTTCTCGCTTTTCAGCGCGTCTTGATAATTTTATCGAACTGGCTAATGCCGTCATTGTTGCTCCGGGTGGTATAGGAACCTTATTGGAGCTTTTGTATACATGGCAGTTAATGCAGGTCAAGATGATACAGCACATTCCTATCATCTTGTTTGGAGAAATGTGGTCAGATTTTGTACGCTGGATAAACAAATGGCCATTACAAAATGACTTTTTAAACCAAAAAGACCTTGATTTGCTTCATCTGGTGGATAATTGTGATGACGCTCTTAAGATCATTAAAAACGCTTCTAAAAATAGAACCAAATAAATGAAGGTATGCTTACTAGCTACCCATCCCTAAACCAATAGTACAACGAAATCACATCAGCTAGCTAGCTTGTTTTGAGCGCGCTAATCTAATCGCCTCGATTCCAAGTGAGTCCAGGAGTCCAGCTAAATCGTCTGCAAATCCTCTAATTACGTAGTCTTGTCGGGGTTTGTCGGTTTGTCCATGACCGCGGACGTCGTAGGCGATGACGGTGTAGGACGTCGAGAACTCAGGAATTTGAAACACCCAGTGTCGCGTTGACCCAGACAACCCGTGTATCAGAACTATGGGTTCACCTTCGCCTTCCGAAGTATAATAACTTTCGATATTGTTCACCTTCACTTTAGGCACGTCGCCACCGCCTCTCTATTTGTGTTGTGTCGTTGAATAGCGCACGCCTCCTCTTTCAGTTTATTGGAACGTATTGTTGAAATGAGGGCGCTCGCGAACAATAAATTTTATTTTTCACTTCGACACCAAGATTTGAACTAATGTTATTGGTTATTTGGTAATTTTTACTTCCAATGTTTTCCAATCACTTTTTGGTAAGTCCAAAGAATTAACTACTGCCATTATTGTATTGCTAAAAATCTTTGAAACGAAGGGATTCATTTCAATAGGTTCACCATCGATCATTACTATAGTCCTCAAAAAATCACCTCCTTTTGTACTATTTACGCCTACGTGTCTCCATTTAGCTATACATTGCATATACAACTTTGGGTTATGCGTTTACCAAAGACTTTCAGGTTCAATACGATCTGTACCTTTCAACATTTCAAGCCTTGCGCGCGCGCTGTGATGTCGATTAATCCTATAACCCCTAATAATCTATGTTATTTTGAATAATATGTTTTGTTTTTCTTCAGCTTCTCCTAATATTATTTATGTTGCTCCAAAAAAGTAGAGGTGGTATTCTCGCAACATGCTTCGAGTAGCCTCCGGGCTACCACTCAGTACTGTACAATATACCGCTTTTGTCTTCTCTTGGAGCTCCATTATGATTTATTTGAGAGCTTTTTTCTAGGAATTCCTTCCTCAACAGTTCCATGAATCCATCGCGTATGGCCGATCTGCGTTCCTCTTCAAGGCTCGCTGGATCTTCTGGGTCGCCGTTCTTAGGAAGTACGTTTATGAGATACACTTTTTTGTGGT
>JAOZHK010000038.1 GCA_026014905.1 Candidatus Bathyarchaeota archaeon | reverse complement strand
TTCAGAGTCTATCTGAATTACGTATCAAAAAAATTGAGTATTGTATAAATGTGCTTATATTGGCTACGCGCGCGCGATGCATCCGCTTCACCCATCTTCCGCACATATTTTCCCATATGACGGATATTAGTATTAAAGGAAACACCGTAACATATGCTTTATATGTATGGATGTCTAGAGAACTCCAGAAAGTTACCTCACGCTCGATTGTATGTAAAGATTCGAGGAAACTACTATGGATGAAGCGAAGATCGAAATCAATGTGCACCCAATCAAGAAATTAGTGATCTTTGAGTGCACTGAGTTCACATCAAAAGTGTTCTTTGAGAAAGTGCAGTTCATCGCAATGGCAGGTGAGCCAATCGCGATAAATTGGGCAAAAGGCATGGTCTTTCTTTATATGCCCTATCAACCAGAAAGCGACGTAATTATCAAAGAAATGTTGACAACAGGAACCATATATTGGGGTAGTCTCATCTATGCGAAGATGCCTAATTACCAAGCTATGAAAAAGTTTGGTGCACGAGAGATCCCAATCATCAATCAAGAGACTGTTCCATACATTCGGCAAGTCGCGGAATGGCTGAACACCCGGGACAAGCACCCAACGTAGAGGAAGCAACCTTTTTATAGGTACACAATGCATCCAAATAATTACTTTGTATAGGTAACCAGTTACTTAAGAACGGAGAGAAGATGAATGGCTGAGGGTGCAACAAAAATTCTGGAAGAGAGTCTGGGAAAACTTGTCTTATTACGACTTCGCGGCAACAGGAGCCTACGAGGTAAACTTCAGGGATTCGATCAACACATGAACCTCGTATTAGAAGATGCAAACGACATCACTCACCCTGATGACATTCAAAACCTTGGCACCATCATCGTCCGTGGAGATAATGTTATCATAATTTCTCCCCCTCCTCGATGATCCACCTCCCCACGTTAAACACAGGCTGAAAATATATTTACATAATATGGGCCGGTAGATCAGTCTGGAAATGATGGAACAACAGAATGATCGCCACCTTGGCACACCAATCTGAATTGGTGGAAGTCCGGGGTTCAAATCCCCGCCGGTCCACCAATTATTATTGTCGAATCACGCGCTGTAAGTAGATAGTTACGCGTGCGCGTAATTAGCCAAAGATCTCTTATATAGTGGATGACTTTAAAACTCACAGATTAGCTAACTGTAGGAGCTCTCGGCTTTGTCTTGTCTCAATGACGCAATGAATCAACTTACCGATAAGGAACTCGAACAACGACTTGAAGAACTGACGTTCGCCATCGCCCTCAATACCACACACTTCCATGCTTTCAACGAAAATGAACGTCACCAAATCCGTGAGACTCTTCAAGCGAATAAACAGACGCTCCGGAAACTACGCCAAGAACGTGAGCGACGAATCATCACAGGAACATATAACCCACGCTAGTTTACGATTCTCCAGCAAACTAGCTAGAATCATTAATAATCTATCACTGTTGCACGAGTAGAGTGATTTGTTAAAAGTATCCATGTTTAGAATTGATGCGCGCGCGTATCTGTGTAACAATATATAATAGATGAACTCTTAGCGTAAGCTAGCCAGATTCGTTGCCTTTTTATGATACAAGCAGTACTTAGCAATGTCATGCAAGGTGTGATCGGCGTTTTCTCACACAGGAAAGCAGCCCAACAGAGCTTATACTTGTTATATGGCATACAACATCGCGGGCAAGAAAGTGCGGGACTAACTGTGGCAGGCCACCGTTCATTGAGAACGTGGAAAGACAAAGGGCTTGTTTCACATGTATTTGACGATAAATACACAGCCTTCATTCATCCAGATGATTATGTATTCATCGGATGTGCATCAGGGGAAAATACTGATAACGGCATCGCGCCTATTGTGAGTCAAAATTCAGATCAATACGAGTTTTCACTAGTTATTGATGGCTTTTTCCCAGAAAAAGGCGAAAAACTCAATGAAGAGATATTCAGAGATACGCTTGTTAATTACCTCATGCAGGGAGTGGATTTGACAAACGCCGTTGTCAATTCAATGACGCAACATCAAAACAGTTATTATAGTCTCGTAATGGCTGTTAGAGATAAACTAAATGACAAAAGTATACTCCTAGCATGTCGTGATGCAAGAGGAGTAAGACCTCTATACATTGCAAAAAACGATGAAAGCGTCTATATCGCCTCTGAATCCGCGCCGTTAGATGTTTTAGAAAATATGGGCGAACGTTTTTCGATGCGAAAAGATATCGTCCCCGGGTCCCTAATCGTGGTCGATGACAAGGGATACACTGAGATGCAGGTACTCCAACCATCCCCTGCGACCTGTGTTTTTGAATGGGTGTATTTTGGTCGTCCTGACTCAGTTATAGAGGGGACGCCAGTTCATAAAGCAAGAAAACGGTTAGGTCACGCGCTGGTTGACACACATAACTTGATACAGGTCTATGGGATCCATGATAATCGAGCTAAAAACCTAGTTGTGATTCCTGTCCCCGATTCGGGACGATCTGTATGTACAGGTGTCGCTGAATCGTTGGGGTTACCCGCTGATGAAGGGGTTATCAAAAACCCATATTTAGGGCGCACATACATTATTGATGATCCAGACTTCCGGCGGACTGCCAGTGATATCAAACACAACATTATCAGAGCTTCAGTTCAAGACAAAAAAGTCGTGATCACCGACGACAGCATCGTTCGAGGCACCGTAAGCGAATCCGTAGCAAAGAACCTCATTCAAGCCGGCGCAAAAGAAGTCGATTTTCTGGTCAGCTATGCACCAATATTCTACCCATGCTTCAGCGATCCCCCAGATAAACCTCTAACTGCACAGCCATTTAAAGGAAAAAGCCTCGAGGAGATCGGTGCATTGGTTGCAAAGAACCTCCCCTCCATCAATAACGTCAGGTATAATTCCGAAGAAAACATCGTGAAAGCAATAGGATTACCTGGTAAAATCTGCACCTACTGTATTAGTGGAAAAAATCCACTTACAACTCGCAATCTTTGACGTCCAGCAGTCCTTTTTCCTCACAGCTGCCAAGCAGACGCGCGCGTATTGTGAACGGTCCGTTTAGAAATAAAAAAGGGGAGGATAAAGGAGCTTGCTAGCTACCTGACTAGCGCATAAATCTGGCCATAATGGGGTATTTGAGGGTGATCATTTCGAGGAGGGCGGGCTTTCCTGACTGCGTGACCTTGAGCGCGCGTTTAATTGCTGGGGTGACCTCGTCGGGCTCGTCTACTCGTTCACTGTACATACCGAGTCCTTCCACCATCTTCGCAGTGCTGAGGGTGCTTGACGGTGTGACGTCGCTGGTGGGTGGATGGTGTCCTGCACCCCAGAACCCTGGACCATAGCCTGCGAAGCCGGAATTGTTAATGTGGATGATGAGGATCGCCACTTGCTCTCGGACGACGGCTTCAAAGTTACCGATTTGATACATTATGCCTGCGTCGCCTGTGACGTCAACGACCTGCCGCTCGGGGTAAGCGAGCTTCGCGCCCATCGCGGCACCTAGGGTGAAGCCTAAACTGCTGCAGTTCCCCCAGCCGATGAAGCCGCGTGGGATGAGGGGTTCGTAGATGGTGCTCATTTGGTCCCGCGTGTTGCCTGCGTCATGAGTGACCGTCGAATTCATCCGGTCAAGGGTGTGCATTAGTTCCACGTAGACCCGGTAGGGATTGATGGGTTTCTCGGTGGATTCAATGGCGTCCTGATACTTCTGCGCTGTCTGGTCTTTTAAGCTCTTTATCTTGTTGACGAGCGCGTCCTTCTTTTGCTTGCCGTGAGATCCTGCCTGTTTCCGCACCTCCGCGATCATTTGCTGTAGCACGAGTTTGGCGTCGCCAATGACCGCGTGGTCAACGAGGTACCGCGTGTTAATGTCCCGTTCGTCGATGTCACACTGGACGATGACCTTGCCTTTACCACTGAAATGATGTTTGAAATCGCCTGGTGCAAGGCTCTCCCCGATGCCGAATACGAGGTCTGCGTTGCCGAGGAAGTGTTCTGCAGGGATGCCCCTGACGCCAATGTCCAGGGGATGCTTCGCAGAGAGGACACTGTATGCTAAAAGCGACTGCAAGACAGGTGCTTGAACGAGTTCTGCAAACTCGCGGAGTTCCTCACAGGCGTCCCCATAGAAGATGCCCTGTCCGGCATAGATAATTGGCTTTTTCGCGGCGAGTAGTGCTCGAACCGCGACTTCGACATCGCGGGGATCGCCGGGGTACTTCCACCCTTTGACGGGCAGGTACGGGAACTCGGTCTCGTCGTACTCGCCCCAGTTGACAGCGGGACCCCGACTGCTCGCGGTGTTTAAGATGACGGGTCCCCGTCGGCCGGTTCGCAGGTAGGTGAACGCGCGTCGCATGAACTCGGGGATTCGATTGCTTTCGGATACATATGCGGCCCACTTCGTGATTCCGCCGTATAGTCCAGTAATGTCAAACCGGTTATGCCCAAGTTGGCTAAGCGGGGGGCCGTTCATTAACCCTAGAATGGGTGAACTGTCTTCCATCGCTTGCGCAACGGCCCCGAATGCGATCTCCGATCCGACGGGAAAAGTCCCGCCTTGAACGTTAAAAACTCCAATTTTTTTACCGTTTGAGGCCCGTGAGTAGCCGTCTGCAAGGGCTACCGCAAAACGCTCATTCCGCATCATGATAATGCGGAGATCTTCTTCGTGAGCAGGGTTCACCATGTTGCCTACAGGCATCACACTCAAAAATTCAGTTCCTTCCTGTTTTAGAATGCGTATAATTCCATTCTCTGGTTTCAAGAATTGTTCCTCCAATATGGTGAGAAGGACAACGAGCAGATCCTTATAAATGAATTGCGAGTCAGTTACGCGCGCGTATTGTGATGGATAAAATACATCATTTGGTGCCCTGTGCGCGGGTGGAAGCCAGAAGCCTGGTGCCTTGAGGTCCGTGACCCTAAGCAGTTTAGGCCCTGCTATTACTGCATGTATGGAGCGCGAGGACGTGCGAAGCATTTGGTGCGCGCGCGCGGTCACGCCATCACCTCGTGAAAGGTAACTAACTAGTTTATTTTTAGTGATTTTGGCGCCCCAAATTGACTCCTAAGTCATATGATTCCCTTATCGATTTCACTGGTAGAATATCGTTTCCACTTGTTTTATCATAGGTGCAACATGAAAGTAGATGTAATGAAATGTTAAAATGTGGGGCAATGCGCTCGAAAAAAGCTGCAGCAGATTCATAGTGGTGACGATACGTAAGCAATACAACGAAGGTTTTATTATAAAACTGCTCCCAAGCCAAAGCTTCCATTCGATCCAACACTGTTTTCAGTTGCGCTGTAAGATAGCCCCAATACATCGGACTTGCCCACACGATTATATCTGCCTCAGTATACCCAGCGTAAATGACTTGCATATCATCATTAATAACGCAACGATGACCGATTGACGTTTTGCATTTCAAACACCCTTGACAAGCTGTGATGTCCAATTCATTTAAGAAAAAATGTACGCGCGCGCGTTGTAGCTTTTTTTTCAATCTGTACCCCTCGAAGAAAGGATTCGGCGAGAGTATCTGAGTTCCCATGTTTTCGAGGACTTCCATGAAGTACGATCAAGTTCACAAGCTATTCCCTCCTAATTAGGTATGTTAAACTGATTCAATGATTTAGAGGATTATATCATTATTGAGATCGAGAGATAGCCATCAAGCGCGTTCATCGTCTTTATTTTATACTGATCGGAAACGACAACGTGAATTAGTTTACTCGAGCGCGGTAAGCACTGGCGGGCTTTACGCGCGCATGTGCTGCGGCGGTAGTGATTTTAGCAACTGGCATGACATTTAGAAATTCAGTTCCTTCCTGTTTCATAATCCAAACAATTCCATTCTCTGGTTAAGATATTATCCCTCGCAAGTAAGTTTTGATATATGATGAATTATCTTATAATATATAGCTAGCTTATTGGGAGACTTCCAATTTGAGTGATATCCACGCAAAAAAAGATCATATTCAAAATGAAGGATGGGGGCGTGAAAAACTCCCATATCCTCAAGGCCCTGCTTTTATACACTCTCGTGATGACTTGTGCGTCGGTTGCGGAATCTGTGAGATGGCATGCGCGATGTTTCATTTCCAGCAGATCCACCGAGAGCTCTCACGGATACGTATCGTGAAGTACCTTACACCATTATCGAAAGCTGTTCAAAGCGTCTGTGTACAGTGTGAAACAAAAGAGCGGGAATGTGAGAAAGCATGCCCCGTCACCCCTTCAGCAATATCTTATGATGAAACGTCACAGCATATGACGGTCGATACTGATCGTTGTATTGGCTTTACCTGTGGGAAGTGTCGTGACGCCTGCCCAGCTCAGATTCCACGATTTCATCCATCGCTCTATAAGTACCCACTAGTGTGCGACCTATGTGAACAAAATGGAAAGCGGGAACCACGATGCGTTGATGCATGTCCCGCTAATGCTCTTGAGTTTCTCGCAGCTCGAGACCGACGATACTTAGTCAGTACCGCGCACCTTTGGCGGATTCATCCAAACGAGAAAGCAGAGCATATTGCAAAACGCTTGCATCCACTTACAAAAGATATTGTAGGATACTGGTGAGGACAATGGGAGAATCCCCCATGTTAATGCTTGAAATTGACTTAACCCACGAAACCACTCGAATCACCAATGCCTCCGAAGACGTAACTCGATACCTCGGTGGACGCGGACTCGCAACCAAACTTTGCTGGGACCTCATACCTCCCGGTACAGATCCTCTTGGCCCTGATAATATATTACATGTAGGCGTTGGACCAATCACCGGACTTGTTGGAGATAAAACGGTATTCAGCTTTAAATCGCCGCTCACAGGATGGAAAGGACGCTCCACCATGTCGGGTTACTTCGGGAGAGAAGTTATTTATGCAGGATATAAAGCTGGTATTTTAATCCGAGGCCAAGCAAGTCATCCAGTCTACCTCTATATCTGGGATGACGATGTTCAAATTAGAGATGCCACGGATCTGTGGGGCGCCTGGAAGCAAAAAACTGAGTATGCGCTTCGGAACGAACTGCAGAAAGAAACGAATGAATGCTTTGGTGTTGCCACTATTGGCCCAGCTGGCGAAAACCTAGTACGATACGCGAATATCAGTACTGAATGGATTCACAGTGGATCTAAATGGGGCTGCGGCGCAGTTATGGGCGCGAAAAAGTTAAAAGCCATCGCAGTTCGTGGTACACGAGGACCCGAATATCATGATCATCATCGGGTTTGGGAGATATTCACTCACTATTTAAACCATCCAGCGACAGCGACTCATCGATATCGTGAACGTCGTTTTGGGCATACTACCTCAATGCCCACGTTATATCAGTTGGGCTGGGAAGGGATCAAGAATAACCAACTTGGATGGCATGAAATCTGCTCTCAGAGCAATTATCTCGAACATGAAATGAAGTATCATATTTGGACGGATGGATGCCCCGGATGCGCAACTGCGTGCTTTGTCCCATTCTTTAATCCCAATTCAAAATGGGGTCCAGTGGTTGGTGAGTTCCGACATGATAACGCAGGATGCTTCAACGCCAATATCCTGGTCGGCTATGAAGACATGACATATATCGTCCCTCTCCTCGAAGAGTTAGGGATGGATGGTGAAGAGGTGGGTGGCCTCATCGCGTGGACTATGGAACTCTACGATCGGGAAATCATTACCCAGCAGGACCTTGGAGGTATCGATCTCTCCTGGGGAAATGTAGAAGCAACCTGTGCTTTACTCAAAAAAATCGCCTATCGCGAAGATCTAGGCGCCATCCTTGCGGATGGATATAAATACGCAATCCCACACATTGGACAAAACTGTGAACAATATGCATGGCAAGTTCATGGGTGCTCATGTGCAACATATGATCTACGAGGACTCCCTGATCATGCACTATCCTATGCTTCCAGCCATACTGGTGCAAGAATGGGAACTGGATTTGATGCCCAAATAACTGAATCCGCAACAATTTGCAACTTTACTGCGATTCCGGCTCGAGAAATCTGGGGATCTATAAATGAATGCGCGCGCCAATATCTGAATGCAGCGTGCGGGTGGAACCTCACCCTCGAAGATCTGAAGATAATCGCTCTTCGTAACTTCATGTTTGAACGATGTTTCAGTTTACGTGAAGGATATAACCCTTCGACCGACAATACTATTCCTGACCGTGCATTTAACCTACCCATAACCAACAAATATGGAGAAACATATGTCTTGGACCGGGAGTGGTTCAATCAGGCTCTGAAAAGCTATTATGTAGTTATGCTTCAGCTTACAGAAGAAGGTGTACCGCCTCGTGAGTTACTTAGAGAACTGGGATTAGAATTCGTGATCCCAGTACTTGAACCGTTAAATGGAGTTGGCTGATTCCCATAATGCATAAGAGTGTTGATGGCGCGAGAGAAGCTTTAAACGGTCTGCTATGAATATCTAACAATAAATAATGTGTTAAGACATGGATAGTTATTGATGTGACAAAGATGAAGCGGTATTATCCAGAACGTTGGGATAATTGGGAGCAGCGGCAACCCGAAAGCGTGGGAATGGATTCACAGATGGTGGAAGAAGCTATATCTTTCTCAATAGCCCATGAGACGCCTAGACCTCGAAAAGAGTATCCACGATATATTAAGCTACGGTACACGTCTAAGCGATTTGATGACGGGAAGGCGTATGGAAAGACGCGGCCTCGAACAGGCGTCAATGGTCTTGTTTTACGTCATGGTTACCGAATCGCGGAGTGGGGCGATACGCTTTCCGCAGATATGACTCATAGTGTAACTAAAAGTTATCTCTCCACCGTCGCGGGTTTAGCATTGGATAAGGGACTTATCCGAGATGTTCATGATCCAGTGCAAATGTATGTTCAAAGTGGGCATTTTGATTCACCCCACAATGCAAAGATCACATGGCATCACCTCTTACAGCAAACGAATGAGTGGGATGGCTCGCTTTGGGCTAAACATTACGCAGCGGGGAATCCAGATGATGAGCTCCGAGAACCACAAGAACCGGGGACGTATTATGAATATAACGATGTCCGTGTCAATCTCACTGCTCTAGCCTTACTTCATGTCTGGCGACAACCATTACCGCAAGTTTTGAAAACTGCAATTATGGATCCTATTCATGCGTCCAGTACGTGGAGATGGCATGGTTATCGAAACTCGTGGGTGACAATCGATGGAATTCGAATACAATCTGTGAGTGGCGGAGGGCATTGGGGAGGGGGCTTACATATTAGTACGCAAGATCATGCTCGATTTGGTTATCTCTTTCTTCGGCAAGGAAAATGGAAGACGCAGCAATTAATTTCATCACATTGGATCGCGATGGCGACGACTCCTAGCGTCCTTAATCCCGCATATGGATACATGTGGTGGTTGAATACTGGTCAAAAGCGACTGCCAAGTGCGCCAGAGACAAGTTATTTTGCATCCGGGGAAGGGGGAAATCGAATCTGGGTGGATCCTGAACATGACTTGGTCGTAGTTGTTCGCTGGATGGATGTACCTTACATTGATGGAGTTATCAAGCGGTTATTGACCAACATTCAATCTTCAGCTAGTTAACTGTTGAGAATTGAGTAAAGATCATCACATAGTAATTCAGAGTATGAGATTAGGAATAGGAGGAGAGAACAGTGTGTATTCAAAGTGTGGAAGCCATCCCGGTGAGTGTCCCTTTAGCCTCACCCTTTACTATTTCCCAGGGAACTACCACAGCGTTTCGTAATATCATTGTCCGCATCGTCATGACAGATGGTACCGTGGGAATTGGTGAATGTGTGACAAGTCGGAGTTTCCGCGATGAGTCCTTTGAAAGTATCATCGCATCAATTAACCAATATCTTGGTCCAACTCTTATCGGTCAAGACCCGTTTAATCTCGAACAAATCTTTGATCGGATGAATGCTCGGATCACGCGGAATTTTCAAGCAAAAGCAGGCATTGACATGGCCTTGCACGATCTTCAAGGCAAAATTGTGAATTTACCTGTCTTTCGTCTTCTTGGAGGTAACGCAATTGATAGAATAAAAGTCGATTATACATTGAGTGCGGAGTCTCTGGAGACGATTGGAGATTTAGCCAAAAAATGGGTAGAAGGAGGCTATGATACTCTAGTCGTGAAGTTGAAGGGCGAGGTGAAAAAGGATGTGGAACGATTTCGCCGGGTCCGTGAAGCGGTGGGAGAGGAGATCAATCTGCGAGCAGATGCAAACCAATGCTATACGCCTCGTCAGGCGATTCGAGCAATTCATCAGCTGGAGCGATATGACCCAGAATTCGTGGAGCAGCCAGTGAAGCGTTGGGATCTTACAGGCATGGCAAAAGTGGCGCACGCCGTTGATACACCGGTCTGTGCTGATGAAAGTAACGTGACTATTCATGACGCGCTTCAACTCATTCATGCCGGTGCAGCGGATATTTTGAACATTAAAATACCAAAGAATGGCGGTTTCTATTTATCCAAGAAGATTGCAGCAATCGCGGAAGCGGCAGACATTCCATGTGTCGTTGGGGGAATGATGACTTTTGAAATCGGACGACAAGCAAGCCGCCACTTCACCCTCTGTACACGACAAGTTCAACAATATGCAAGTGAAGGATGTGGCCCCGCGTCCCAAGCATTAACCGACCGCATTACCCAACATGTTATCACTTTTGAGGACGTCAAACGGGGAGGTGGCTATATTACGATTCCAGAGACCGCGGGATTAGGTGTCCAAATCGATGAAGCGAAGCTTACACAATACCGAGTTCATAACTAGCGTTTCGATGCAGTAATATACTTTAAACCTATATCCAATGCTGGCATAAAGAAGTGAAGTCATGTGACAGTAACCTTTGTGCATGTCAATATTATTAGTCGACATTGGCGAAAACTCGCCAAGTTCTATCAAGAAATCTTTGATTGTGTTCCATTAAACCCTGAGCGCTCCTTAGCGGGCGAAAAGATATCCCTTGGCACTGGCGTCCATGATGCACAATTGGAGGGAATACAACTGCGATTACCCGGTCACCCAGCTCAGGGTCCCTGTTTGGAAATCTTCCAATATTCTCAAATGAAATCACAATTGCCTCCAGCAGCTAATCGCTTGGGATTACAACACTTGGCATTTAAAGTGGACGATATCTCAGCATATCAAGAAAAAGTGATAGCGTGCGGAGGCCATAAACTTGGAGAAGTAGTAACGTTACCGATTGCTCAAGTGGGAAATGTCACTTTCGTGTATGTTACGGATCCTGAAGGAAATATCATTGAATTGCAACAGCGAGAAATGCAATGTAGCAGGGACCGTGAGTGAGATACAGCTGGCTCAGGGACAAGTTCAGTAGAGTTCGAGGATCAATACGCGCACGTGCATGTTCTTGCGAGAAACCTTAATGTATACTCTTCGAATACAAACAGGATATGAAGACCATAAAATTTAATGAGATACAAGTGATAGAGCGGACAGGCGGTATTTTTACCGGACCCGTTGATATTCAACCCGTCGTGAACAAAGATACTCCGTCACAAGATTTGAGCATTGCTATTGTCTCTTTTCCCGCGGGAGTCAAAAATGTTTTTCATACCCATCCATCCGACCAGTTACTTTGGGTTCTTAGTGGTAAAGGCATTGTCGCTGATGAAAAGGAGGAAGTAATTGCTACTCCTGGCATGGCATTCTTTATACCAGCAGGTGAACAACATTGGCACGGAGCGACAGATCAGAACGCTTTCTCCCATATTTCAATACGGGGTAGCGAATAACAATATTGCCTATTTTGCAGGCGCGCCTTATCCACATCTCTTCTTTTTTTACATTTTTTTAAAAGTTAGATTGACGTTCTGTTCGTGCTTTTCGTTCGAAGATAATTGAAGCTGCAATAGTAGGCAGAGTTGAGAAGAGCACCATCATCAAGATTAATTCCTTAAGCAGTGGGATCTCGATGCCCATCGTTGATGGAAGCAGTGCTACGAAGGTAGCAGTAAACCCTCGAGCTACCATCGCTGAAATGATGGAGGCATAGCGTTTAAAGTTTGAGTCAGATAAGGCTAGAATGCGTGAGCTCACATACCGGCTGACAAACATGAGGGCTAATATGGTCACGCAGATCGCGACTAAAAATGGAGTTAATGCCGAGAGATCGAATATAACTCCAAGGTATACGAAAAAGAAGATCTTGATGAAGAACGAGAAATCGAGTTGAGTTTTTTTAATTTCGTCGACAACATGTTCGGAACGATCCGCCATGCGTTTCAGTGTCGGAGGATATCGTGAGAACAAGCGGGATCGTCCGATTTTATTAATAATTTCAGGAAGATTGCCTAATGATAGACTTAGAACTAAAATGGCGATCGCTCCGTTTCCTTCAATTAGCTCCACGACAGAGTACATCAAAAATAATACACCCAACGTGAAACAGTATACCAATTCCTCACCATGGTAAAACCATTCAATTGCGTTTACCCAAACGATCATGAAGAAGATTCCCACAACTACTGAGATTGCGATGGGTTCCACAATCGCCAAGACAACTTGAGTTGTGTTAAGAGCACCTAACTGAAGCAGTTGAATGATGATTACAGCTGCAGTGACGAGTGTTACGTCATTAATTATCGATTCTAAGATGAGAATCTGCTTGACCTCTCGGGGAATACTTAATCGTATGAGCAGGGAGGTTACCACAATAGTGGTGGTTCCTGAACTGACTACTCCAAGAAGGAGCGCATGTAACGGATTCCATCCTATCAGATAAAGAAAGCCCCCAACTACTGAAGTAGTGATGACAAGCACGAGAATGGTGAAAAACGTTGCTTTTGCGAAGCTTCGCGCGATGTCAGCGATCTCCAATGATAGTCCACTGTCCAATAACACGATAATCAAGGTTAACGTCACGACTAGAGGAGTATAATCGGCTAACTCAGATTGATCAACAATATTAAAAAAAGGTCCGACAATCAAGCCAATAATGATCATAAAAAGAGATTCTGGAACTTTCGTGTACCGAAAGATTCCTCGCCCAATGAATCCCACTAATATGATTAGCCCGAGAATGAGAAAATCATTCAATATGCCTTCTCTCCAACTATCCACGTTGTTGATGTCTGGCATGACCCAGTGTCAGGAGAACTCAACGATATGTTCCTCCCATTCTATATACTTTATCAAAACAATGGACAGTTATCACACGTTCACGTATTAACTATAATAAAAAGGTGAAGAGGTAATAAACCTCACTTTCCACCCGCTGCAAGCGAGTATGTCCTAAAAAAAGGAAGAGGAAGCTAGTTTAGTAACCATGCTCCAGCTACAGGGTATTTGCTGCAGATGAATTCAAGGTATGCGGGAGTGCCTGAAGCGTTCTTTTTAAAGGCGCGTTTAAGGGCTGGTGCTACTTCATCAGGATCTTCGATGCGTTCGGTGTATTCTCCCAACGCTTCCACAGCTTTAGCCATATTTAGAGTTGACGAATCTGTGACTTCAGCAACATAGGGGTTCCGACCAGCACCCCAGAATCCAGGTCCATACCCACTAAATCCTGAATTATTGATATGAACGGTGGTGATCCCAATTTTATGCCTGACTAAGGCTTCATAATTACCGAGCTGATACCCTATTGCAGCGTCTCCTGCCACATTAATGACTTGGCGATCTGGAAACGCAAGTTTCGCGCCGATGGCTGCACCTAACCCAAAACCGAGTGTAGACACATTTCCCCAGCCCATAAATCCGTGAGGGACTATTGCTTCATAAACTGTCGCCAACTGTTCCCTGGTTAAACCAGAATCATGAGTTACAAAAGAATTCGGTCGATCTATCGTGTTCATAATTTCCCAATAGACACGGTACGGATTGATTGGTCGCGTATTTTCGGTCATTAACGGCATATACTTGTCTGCTTGAGCTTTTTTCGCGGCGTCAAGCGCTTGTGTGAGAACTGAATTGGAGCGGGTTTTTCCTGCGAGTTGTTTGTGTGCTTCTTGTATGAGTTGTTGGAGCACGAGCTTCAAATCACCGAGAACAGCATGATTGATCTGATAGTAATGATTGAGATCCTTATCGTCAAGTGTACATTGAATCAAGGTTTTTTTCGCATTTGCCGGGATGATGTCACTTCGTCTTGTATCAGGAATCTGATGCATGAACCCGCCGTATTTTCGGCCAGGAGAAAGGCTACATCCAAGCCCGAAAAGGAGGTCCGCATTGGTGAGGAAGCGCTCTGCGGGGATTCCTTTGACACCCACTGATAAGGGATGGTTCTCGGGAAACGCGCTCTTCCCTTTCAACGTAGTTAAAACTGGAACTTGGATGAGTTCAGCAAATTTTTGTAATTCGGTGCAGGCATCCGCGTAAAATACTCCTTGGCCCGCATAAAGGATAGGGTTTTTCGCTGCGAGAAGAGCGCGTACCGCGCGTTCAACGTCCCGTGGGTCGCCTTGTGGCCGCCATCCTGGCGGCGAGTCATAGGGGTAGAGTGCATCATCGTATTCAGTTAGGTCTCGTGGAATCTGAATTAATATGGGGCCTGGTTTCCCGCTTTTCAAGTATGTGTACGCTCGAGTCATAAATTCAGGGACACGATGGGGTTTATTGATATATCCCGTCCATTTTGTGACACTTTGAAATGCCGCAGTGATGTCGAAACTTTTCACACCTGTGATGGGTGTGTGGACACCGTCTGTGACACATAAGAGGGGGGTTCCATCTTCGTAGGCTTGTGCTAATGCGCCATATGCATATTGTAGGCCTGCAGAGTTATAGCCGCCTTGTACGGTGCAGACGCCAAATCGTTGACGATTAGAGACGCGGGAAAAACCGTCGGCGACGGCTACGGCGAAGCGTTCATCGCGTAGCATGAGGTTTGTAACACCTTCATCACCACACGGCGTGTTCAAGCCAGAGGAGGGAAACACGCTTATCCAATTGACGCCTTCCGTCTTTAGGATTCGTACGAGTCCATTATGTGCTCCTATCTTCAATTTTAACACCTATTGTTGGTAAATAACTCTGGGATAAAAAAGACTTTCCATATAATGACGCGCATGCATCTCGCGCCTATTGCCGATACTAGGCAGGTATAATACGAGTAAGGCCATCGAGGAAGGTATGGATGTCATTGGATTCAATTCCATAATGGAGACAGAGACGGGTTCCAGAACCGCGTGCCCGTGTTTTCCATCCTAATTGTGTGCAAGCAGCTACCCAATCTGCGCCAGTCCATCCAAGATCCGCGAAATCGATATAGACCATATTTGTTCTAACGGGATTCAACACCTGAATGCCTAGTTTTTGCAGGCCATCGGCTAAGAGCCCGGCATTCACATGATCTTCTGCGAGGCGATTGACCATCTGTGTAAGGGCAATAATCCCCGGAGCGGCGATGACCCCGGCTTGGCGCATGCCTCCACCTAACATCTTCCGATATTTTCGGGCTTTA
>JAOZHK010000030.1 GCA_026014905.1 Candidatus Bathyarchaeota archaeon | reverse complement strand
GGTAGCAATTGATGGGCTGGCGTCGGTCGAGTTTGGTCATCGACAATAATCGTTGCATTTCGTGCTGAGGCTGCTCGTTGCAGGATGTTGGGTGCATTAATTGGGTTCTCTAATTTCGTAATTAATGCGGTGTCGAGTGCGGAAATGGCCGGTGTTTCTTTAGGTTCACCGATGCCGAGAACAGTCCAATCATTGGGGAGGGAAAAGTCCATGGCATTTCCTTTATAATATGCTTTATACAACTCCATTTTTCATCGCTTACCCTTATCGGAGTCCTCTTATCGCTACTTGCTTCAAGTTATTTAAGCTTATCACGTTTACTACTAACTTGCGTCCTTTGTTTGATTCGGAATCATACAAAGGAATCGAAGCGGCTGGGCAGATGTGTTAGTAAATTGATGCTTAACGTTTGGTGGAATAAGGATTACAATGCCTTTCTCAAGTTCGTTTGATTGGTCTCCAATTCTCACCACCCCTTGACCTTCGAGAATGAAGACTTCATGCTCCCAATCATGATGATGATACGGCGTAAATCCCTTGGGTGCGACTGTGAAATAACGCATGGCGAAATTTTCAGCTCCATCGTCTTTCGTTATTAACCACCGCACAGTAACTTTGTGTGCTCCTTGCTCTGCCTGTTCCTCTTCAACGTTTTGGAAGGGAATAACTTTCATCTGTTCACACTCTTCAGGACATGATGCTGCAAGCTTGGGATATAAGCTTAGCTTATGGGATGATTTCACAGCTATTAAATTGAGGATACATGAAGTCAGACGTCGAAATAACTTTTTTTTCAATTAATTGAGTGATACGGGGCAAGTGTTGTTGAAGGGTGGTAATTAAATGCTGGATAGTTTGGCACACTAGTTTGAAACCTTCAATGCCCCATAATTGAGTGATGTTTGCATAGAGACATCTACCTCCACACAATGAATTTAGTGAACAAGTTACACAAGGATTTCCGGGAGAAACATTCTTGAGGGTAAAAGGAGTGTTGTGCCAAATATCGCCTATATAGAAATCCTTCATTCCTGCCATAACAGGACACGGGGAAATTTTTCCATTAGTTTGAATATTATAGACAGTGCATCCTGCGCCGCAGCGTAGTTGAGATGATTCCGAGGTAAGCATTGAATAAATCAAGCCTACAAAAGGATAGATTCGAGGTACCTGAGCTTTATCTTCAACGTAAGTTACCCATTTTTCGATGAGCTGGGTTATCTGAGGATTATAGGTTCCCGTTACCCAACGGGTAAAACGTGTTTTATTAAAATCGTTTTTCCAGAAAAGCGCGTCTAACTGCCAATGGACAGAACTAAAGGGATGATCGTCATTGAAAAGCAGATACCATGCTTGTTTATTGATTTCTGTTTGATCCATAACGGTCATACGTGCTATGAGTTCCCCCTGGAAATTATGTGCATAGAGCAAGTGAATATTCTGCATGATTTTCTGGTACACACCGTTTCCCCGATAATAATCTGTCAATTTCTCATCTCCATCTATGGAGATAAGAATAGTATGGAATCGGTTTAGATATTCAGGCTCGATCTGATCCAGAAGAAGCCCGTTAGTCTGGATGATATAGCGGGCGTTGATGGTGTCCATAAGTTCCTTCATTACATCAATCCGAAGGAGGGGTTCACCACCATAAAAAATAACGGTTAGATCAGGATCCTGCTTCAGAAATTGTTGAAGCGCTGATACGGGGTATTGGATATCTGAGGGAAGATCATAGTCAACCGCAAAGTTCTCAAAGGTAGTGCCAAAATCGTCACAGAGTTTCCCATAACAATAGCGACATTCGAGGTTACACTTAGTTGTTAAAGTGATATAAAATTGCACTGACCTCAATCCTACAGTGAATACCTACTTGTAACAGATAATGTTCTTCCATGCAATTGAGGAAATTAATATTTTCGTTTATGCCGAAATTGTTCGTGGAGTTTATCCACGATTCTTCGATTAATGTAACCTTTATGGGGGCGAAAACCTCCTGAAAACCCTTTGGGAATATGTAGAAGTTCATGAATCAGAACTTTTTCTTTAGCATCTTGTGATAACGGATCATAATGTTCTGAAATAACTTCAATGATGTAGGAAGGAGTCATTAACAGCGCTTTTTGCCAGATTTTTCCTAAACCATGAATGCGAGCGATGATCCGCTTCGAACGTGAACCCTGACTCCGTACACAATACACAGAACCCGAGAGGATGTGAGTGAGATATAGTCTCTCAATGATTTCATTTACAATGGTTTGGACATCAGCAGCCATAAGATATTTAATAGGCATATACGCGTTATCTCCAATACCGAATAAAAGATTAACTGAAGGAATTTTAGGTGAGTTGTCCGTTTTGTAGCAGCAGCTCAGATCAACCTACACAAAGCCACTGTTCTTGCCAAGAAACTCGCATTATGACCTTATATTGCCCATTTTATGAGACCTCGCAGAAATTCTCTGAAAAGAGGGGCAAATTAGGATGTTGGAGCGGTCATTACATATTCGCTTCTTCTTCTGACTATGTTGCTCTTAACAACGATCGATTTCACTACGAATTCACCGATCGAATTGATAGATCGCGATTCAATCAAATGCAGAAGAAGAGAGCGATCACGCACACATAAACGAAAAATAAGAATCATAACACACCGAGATGAATATACTGCAGAAAAAATCCATCTATGATAGACTTCCCTTCTATTATGGTTGGCTGATCTTTGGTGAAACTTTTCTACTCTACGTGTTTATGTACGGTTTGCGATACTCGATTGGCGTATTTTTTGTACCAATCCAAGAAGAACTGGGTTGGACGAGTGCTATTACTGCCTCTGTGGTGACAGTGTTTTTCTGTACTTATGGGATTACAGGGTTATTTGTCGGGAGATTATCAACAAAAATAGGTGTCCGAAAATCAATCCTCATTGGCGGTTTACTTTTAGGTTGCGGTGGGCTTCTAGCTTCATTTACCAATCAGTTGTGGCACTTTTATGTGACTTGGGGAATGATTGCCGCAAGTGGTTCCTCAATCCTTTATACGATACCAAACATGGTGCTTACTAGGTTCTTTTTGAAACATCGAGGTAAAGCAGTGGGTTGGTCGAGTATAGGCATCAGTGTCGGACAGGCGATCTTGGTGCCTTTTGCTGCTTCCTTAATTGAAGTGCAGAGTTGGCGATTAGCCATGGCAACGTTAAGCGTCTTTGTAATCGTTGGTGTCTCGTTTTCTGGATATCTAATATTCCGAGAGAGCCCCGAAGCCATTGGTTTGGAAATTGATGGAGCGCATATTCATCAATCTAAAGCTGTTAAACAAAAGATAGCTGAACGAAAGAGGCGTTGGACTTCTCATGAAGCGCGGAACACCAGGGATTTTAAACTGATCTTAATCTCGTACTTTTTTGTTGTTGGTGGGGTGATATCGCTGTTAACATTTGTTGTCCCTCATATGAGGCGATTAGGTGTTGATCCATTGTTGGCTTCGACTGCATTTGGGGTAATTGGTATTATGAGTGCACTAGGCAGCTTCATTTTCGGATTTATTTCCGATAAAGTTGGACGAAAACGCACAATCATAATAACAGCTACTGGAATTGCTCTTTCGATGTTCTTCTCCGTAGTGATTCCGCCAAATATTATGTTCTTGTATCTATGGGTTATTATCTATGGCTTGACATATGGTGGGATTCCTGAGCAATATGGCGCACTTATAGTTGATCGCTTTCACACTCAGCACGACATTTCCCTATTCGGATATCTCATGTTTACTGGAGCATTGGGCGGTGCATTTTTTCCGTTGATTGGAGGGTATCTTACTGATGTGACTGGAGGATACTTTGTAACACTCATTTTTCTTGGAGTGGGAATGGTGAGCGCTTTACTCGCAATTATTCCGATTCGAGAGGCATGGGAGTAAGATAGCGACTCAATGCGCACGTTTTAAATATGGTTCTACTAATCACGCACTCAAACCTTAGAGGAAGGAATAGAGGTAAACT
>JAOZHK010000026.1 GCA_026014905.1 Candidatus Bathyarchaeota archaeon | reverse complement strand
GACTCGGTACGGATTAATTGGTCGCGTATTATTGGTCATTAACGGCATGTACTTGTCTGCTTGGTCTTTTTTCGCGGCTTCAAGCTCTTGTGTGAGAACTGAATTGGAGCGGGTTTTTCCTGCGAGTTGTTTGTGTGCTTCTTGTATGAGTTGTTGTAGCACGAGCTTCAAGTCGCCAAGAACCGCATGATTGATCTGATAGTAATGATTGAGATCCTTATCGTCAAGTGTACATTGAATCAAGGTTTTTTTCGCATTTGCCGGGATGATGTCACTTCGTCTTGTATCAGGAATCTGATGCATGAACCCACCGTATTTTCGGCCAGGGGAAAGGCTACATCCAAGCCCGAAAAGGAGGTCAGCATTGGTGAGGAAGCGCTCTGCGGGGATTCCTTTTACACCCACTGATAAGGGATGGTTCTCAGGGAACGCGCTCTTCCCTTTCAATGTAGTTAAAACTGGAACTTGGACGAGTTCAGCAAATTCTTGTAGTTCGGTGCAGGCATCCGCGTAAAATACTCCTTGACCCGTATAAAGGATAGGGTTTTTCGCTGAGAGAAGAGCGCGTACCGCACGTTCAACGTCTCGTGGATCGCCTTGTGCCCGCCATCCTGGTGGCGAGTCATAGGGGTAGAGTGCATCATCGTATTCAGTTAGATCTCGTGGAATCTGAATTAATATGGGGCCAGGTTTCCCGCTTTTCAAGTATGTGTACGCTCGAGTCATAAATTCAGGAACGCGATGGGGTTTATCGATATATCCCGTCCACTTTGTAACACTTTGAAAAGCCGCAGTGATGTCGAAACTTTTAACACCTGTGATAGGTGTGTGGACACCATCTGTGACACATAAGAGGGGGGTCCCATCTTCGTAGGCTTGTGCTAATGCACCATATGCATATTGTAGACCTGCGGAGTTATAGCCACCTTGCACGGTGCAGACGCCAAATCGTTGACGATTAGAGACGCGGGAAAAACCGTCGGCGACGGCTACAGCGAAGCGTTCATCGCGTAGCATGAGGTTTGTGACACCTTCATCACCACACGGCGTGTTCAATCCGGAGGAGGGAAACACGCTTATCCAAGTGACGCCTTCTGTTTTTAAGATTCGTACGAGTCCATTATGTGCTCCTATCTTCACTTTAAACACCTATTGTTGGTAAATAACTCTAGGATAAAAAAGATTTTCCATATAGGTGACGCGGACGCATCTTGCACCTATTGCCGATACTAGGCAGTTAATATACGAGTAAGGCCATCGAGGAAGGTATGGATATCATCGGATTCAATTCCATAATGGAGACAGAGACGGGTTCCAGAACCTCGTGCCCGTGTTTTCCATCCTAGTTGCTTGCAAGCAGCGACCCAATCTGTGCCAGTCCATCCAAGATCAGCGAAATCGATATAGACCATATTTGTTCTAACGGGATTCAACACCTGAATGCCTAGTTTTTGCAGGCCATCGGCTAAGAGCCCGGCATTCACATGATCTTCTGCGAGGCGATTGACCATCTGTGTCAGGGCAATAACCCCGGGAGCGGCGATGATCCCGGCTTGACGCATGCCTCCACCTAGCATCTTTCGATATTTTCGGGCCTTAGTAATTGTATCATGAGTTCCGACAACAACTGAACCGACTGGGGCTGCTAATCCTTTCGAAAGACATAACTGGACGGTATCTGCATATTGGCTCAAGTCTTTGACATCTACATTTAACGCGACGGCTGCGTTAAAAATACGGGCGCCATCTAAGTGAACAGCTAAGCCAAGTTCTTGAGCGACATCCCAATCGACTTTAAGTTGTTCAACTGTTAGTGGAATGCCTCCGGAGGTATTATGAGTATTTTCGATGCATAGCAAAGTCGATTCAGGGTAATGGATGTTTTTCGGTCGTAGTGCTCCACGAATGTCTTCTGGTTTAATCCAACCTAAATCTCCGGGGATGGGTTTAGGCATTAAACTGCCAATAACGGCGAGTCCACCTACCTCGTTCAGGTAGATGTGACTGTTAGCTTCTAAGAGGATTTCATCACCACGATTGGTCTGTGCGAGCACTGATACCGCGTTCCCCTGAGTGCCGCTGGTAACAAAGAGTCCTGCTTCTTTTCCAAGCATATCCGCAGCGAGTCGCTCCAGTTCATTCACGGTGGGGTCTTCACCGTAAACATCATCTCCCAGCTTTGCTTCTGCTATCGCTGTTCGCATTTCAGGGGTTGGGAACGTGACCGTGTCGCTGCGAAAATCCAAATTTTTTTCCATAAATATCCATCTCCTGACTCCAGTTTACTAGTAAATATATCTTTGTTAAGGATCCGACATAAAAAATCTCTGATTATCTACGGCATGGACCGAACACGTGCGTCTTAGTCAATGGACAGATTGCCAAGCATTGGGAGTAAGACTTCGAGAACCGATTGGGCCGCTGACTCATCGGGTTTTTCTGGAGCTTCCGAGTCTGGAGACGTTTGTCCAAAAAGGGTTATCGCATCGAACCCTCGGGTTTTCGCGAGACCAAAAATCATCCCAGAAAAGCCGTAAAATGGACCTTCATAACCGATATTAAGATCAAACTGATCATGGAGCTCGGATAAAAGCGGTTGAGTTGTCGCTGCAATACATACAGTGTCACCTTTCAAACCATAACCGGCGACAACAATGATTCTCTTGACCGCAAGTTTCTGGCATAACTCCAAGACTTTATCACCCACTTCGTATTGTCCATCAAAGTTTGGGTGATATCCATCAATTATAAGAAGGGTGGGTGACTCGGCGTAATAAAATTTGACACTGGGCAATACAGGATGTCCATCATCTATGTGAATACCTCCTATACCAGGAAGATGGGGTTGCGAAGCATAGGCTGGTTTTGTTTGATATTGAATCGGAAAATGGGTTGAGAATAGTTGACCGATGAGTTTAGCGTTATATTGTTGAATTAATTTATCCGTGACGAGTTTTCCAATGGATCGAAGCCCAGGGGATCCAACAACTGCAATAGCGGGGAGGATATCGGGTTGTTCTTTCAGCTCAATCCAGATCTGCTCCAACGAGATTGCCTCTCAAGTGATATATCGTGAAGGGTCACGACCACTAACTCGACGCATTTCTTCCATAACTTGTCGCTCGATTGCAGTCATTCGCGAAATAAGCGCATCCATTTCCTTAATCTGTTCTTGCAGCGGCGCCATATCAACACTGACACCAAGAATGGTGGTTAGGACGTCTAGTACAGCTTGAACCGCTTTCGAATCAACGAGATATTGCCCCGTCGCTGTTTTATATCCGAGGGTTTCACCTAAGAGACACGCCCCCTCCATCTGGTGTATTCGAGCCAGTCCATAGATTAAACCATTCATTCCACTAATGCTGCCATTTTTCATCGGGAGTACGCCATATTGTTCGAGTTCTTCAAGGAACGATGCATGAGTTGTGGTTCCATAGACTCGTGGTGTCTCAAAGGCCTTATCCGTAAGAAAAGCAGCAATAGCATAAATTCGCTGAACACCACATTGTTTGGCAAGATCAAGGATCTCATTTACTAAATAGTATTGACCCTCTGGTGAGATCGCCTGCGCATTGCCAGTATAAAACAAAACGGAGTCTGCAGGTCCATCAGGCACTGAATACAATTCATTTTGAAGTAATTCTACGAGACCATCTTTATTGACAAGGACATAGGGGGCGAAGTATTGGGAATAGATCTCGCCCACAAGTTCAGCATGAAATTGCTGTATGAGATAATCGATGCTTAATTTACCAATGTAGGCGATTCCAGGGAGCCCACAGATCAGAGTCTTTCCTTTA
>JAOZHK010000016.1 GCA_026014905.1 Candidatus Bathyarchaeota archaeon | reverse complement strand
GATGAATACTGCCCCACTTGGTAGTAGCAATGCGATGAATTCAGTTAAATTCCGCTTTCAAGGCGTAGCATCTCATGCTGGAGGTTCTCCCCACCGAGGACGAAGTGCACTGGACGCCGTGGAATTAATGAATATCGGCGTGAACTTCATGCGCGAACATGTTGTTCCAGAAGCTCGAATACATTATATTATTGAACAAGGAGGTGGCGCTCCAAATATCGTCCCCGCGTCAGCGGATTCTTGGTATTTTGTGAGAGCTCCATTTCGCAGCCAGGTTAATCAAATCTATCAATGGATTTTACAAGTAGCTGAAGGCGCTGCAATGATGACACAAACCAAACATGAACATCGCCTTCTCACAGGGTGTTATAACCTACTCTCGATTCCAAGTATGGCTAATCTTGTTATTCAAAATATGAGGGATATTGGCGTGCCCAAATATTCAAATGACGAATATCAATTTGCACAGCGTATTCAATCCACGATTCCCTCTGAGATCATTGTTGAAGCATTGCGAAGATCAAAACGTGGAGATTGGCGAGATCTTATCGGAGATGTGATGGATACGAGTATCCCAGATCCGTGGGGAGTTAATGATGTCATGGGAGGATCCACTGATGTTGGAGACGTAAGTTGGCAGGCGCCCACAATAGAATTCAGCACAGCTACCTTCGCTTTAGGTATCCCTGGTCATTCTTGGCAAAATGTTGCCATGGGGAAATCGAGTATCGGTCATAAATCTCTTCTCTTCGCTGCAAAAACTATAGCCTGTTGTACGATTGATATGTTAACGAAGCCTTCTCTGCGGTCACAAGTTAAGGATGAATGGACAATCGCGAAACAAGGAGAGGAATACGTTTCTCCCTTGCCCTTCGACCTCAAACCACCGCTTGATCAGTTTTAAACTGAATACAATTCTCCTTTTTTGTAAGCAGAATTATCGAGTGGACGGTCCGCGCGCGTCTTGATGATATGGAGCCTCGGGCGGGCTTCCAACGTGAAGTCAAAAAGCACCCAATTAGGGCTAGCGTAAAAAAATTATTCGGGCGCAATAACTACCGCGGTGCCCGTGACTGAAATCAGGACGGCCCCCTGAAGAATCCCCGACGTCTCCATATCAAGTCCAATGATGACATTAGCCCCCAGGCTTTGCGCCTTCACGATAATCCGTTGGATGGCTTCGCCCCTCGCTTTCTCGATTTCCGACGTGAATGCGGACACCTCACCACCAACCATCGACTGGAATCCCGCCACAAAGCGTCCTCCAACACCTCGCGTTCGAGCGGTCAACCCCGTGACAACGCCCAAAACCCTCGTCACGCGAAAACCCGGAACCGTCGGAGTAGTCACGACCGTGATGCCGGAACTGATGGATCTTCCCTCAAGTGACGATCCACATCGCGCACAAAACTTCTCTCCCTCAGCAACCTGAGCTTGACAATTTGGACGCGCGCGCGCACCGATGGGACCACCCAAGAAATAAGTCAGTTAACAAGCCTATCTCTTCTCTTTTTTTAATACTTAATACACCAGAATTTGTTTGGCACCCCACCGACACACACAGAGGCGCTAAAGATACTGTCATTAGTATGCTTTTAATCCCTATTCTGACCAGTCATCGTTCTATTCATTCGTACGATAGCTATAACATGATGAGTGCGCGAGACATGAACAACGCGATCTAGCTAATGAATAAAATATATTATTATTTTCCACAATAAACATACGATAAAATTTCTTGAAATATATGAATTTATCACAATAAAAGATTATATTGCTCGCATTCTTAATATTAGATCATTAGAAAAGGAGATGAAAAATACATAATGACTAAGTTTTTTATGCGTTGGGAATTAAAACCAGAGGCTATTCCAGAAGATCCCGCAGATGCGGCTAAGCTTTGGGTGGCACAGATTGAGATGGTAAAGGAGCAATTCAAATCAGGCATAACCACCGATTGGGGACTTTTCGCTGGCGAGCTGCGTGGATACTCTGTTTCAAGTGATACCACTGAAGAAGAACTCCATGCAATTTTACTTCGATGGAGTCCATACGTAAATTTCAAGGTGAAAGCTGTTCTAACCCCTGATCAGGCTATCGCCGCTGTTAAAAAATCACAGGAATAACATACGCGCGCAACTATTCTAGCGAATGTCTGCACGAGAAATAGCAGGATGTGACAATACAATACATTTCCCCAGTGAGGAATGGGCACAACGCTTTGTGGAAGAATTAAATCAGAATGCGGAGTATGCGAAAGCAGCGCGAAAGTGGGAGGGAAGCTTCCTTTTTGTCGTAACCGCTGGACCAAGACTGGAACAAGAGTTTCTTTTCTTCATGGATCTCTGGCATGGGCACTGCCGAGACTGGGCAGTCCTACCAGATCGGAACGCCCAGAAATCCGATTTCACCATTGAAGGACCCATCGAGAACTGGATAGGACTGTTACAAGGCGAGATTGACCCCATCAAAGGACTGATGGCACGCAAGTTTAAACTCAGAGGCAGCATGCTCAAAGTGATCCGCAACGTCGGTGCCGCATCCGAACTCGCGAAAAACAGTGCAAGGGTGCCAACAGAATTTCCTGACGAGTAGATAGCAGCTATTTGTTAAATGCACACAGAGTTAGTAGGAGATAAGTAACTGTCGCAGCTATCTGACGAAGACTATGAGAAAGAAAAGCAAAACATCACACGGTACCATAATTGGATGGAAATACCGTTAATCATCTTCTTCTTTATTGGCATTATTACTGCAGCATTCAATCTGACTATTGGAGGAATCACTCCGATCATATGGTTTGTATTATCTTTCTGGTGCGTCCTCGTGATCATCTGTATGGAAGTCACAATGATCCGTGCAGCTGTTGAACGCAAGAAATAGAATAGATACTAACTAGCTACGCGCGCGTGAACAAATCGTAGCCGAACTCAAAAGCAGACGCTAGGAGCTGCCGGCGCTTGAACGCGGTTGTATCGTCACGATTGGATACGTGTTGGCAGCCGCAGTTACCAACTCGTTGAATTCGTCTTCCGTTGTCTCAGGAGTTATTCCAATGAGGTCCGCATGGAAATGCCGGACATACTCTGCGAGCCTCGGTACCGCATCGGTCTCATCGTGTTCGATGGTCCTTGCAAGGCATTCCAGTGTTTGACCCTTGTAAAACATGTCGACCTTTGACTCTGTGCGAAAGTTGCGCCACCAATTGGGTAGTTCACCAAAGCATCCAGGCACGACAATAAACTCATCGTTGTACGGCGCGACATGAAAAACGAGCGAGCGTTTCTTCTGCGTTTTTCTACCTGTGTAGGTCAGGATCACCCAGTTGTCAGGTACACGCGCGCGCGAATAACGGTAACGAATACTGTTGACGGGATTATCACAAACAAAAGAATCCAGATGACGACAGGTATTATCTCAATCACTTCCCGTTAGTTTTTCATTTATTCAATTCGGCGTAGTTTTCGCTGTCCCAGCGTGAGAGCAATGATTGCAAGAGTGCCTGTGATCCCGGCTTGGAGTCCAAGCGCGTGGAAGAACGGTAGGTCGAAGACGAGCATTGAGCCGAGAAACAATCCAATCGCGACAAACATCATGATATTCGCGTTGACCACTAGCCCCAGCATCTGTTCACGACTACTCTCAGAGAAATTGGGATTCATCAACGCAAGGCCCAACGAAAACCCTGTATACGTGGTTGTGACGACCATCACTAACGCGGTGACTGCCACAACAACTTCTGCTGTTAGTCCAGGTAGCGACAGCAGTGCTGCAACGGTCATCACTCCTGTGATGGGTACAACGACAAGCCAGCTCTGGATAAATCGGGCTTTCACCAGTCGACTCACCCCAAATGGTGCTTTACGGTAGATGAACAGGCTTTCTCGTCCGCCCAGCGTGACTTGCCCGACGACAAACACCGCCAGGAATGGGTACATAAACTGGCTCATAATCAACGCATCTTCCAGATCATCCATTGGACCACCGAAAAACACGTTCACGAGCACAACGATCGCTACCACATAGCCTATGCGGGAGAGATTTTCCAAACGTCGACCATAATTTTTAAAGACAGAGATTAATAACGTGCCAAACGACCCGCCTCCTCCTATCGCTTTAATACACGACGAGGCAGGACCACCCGATTTCACCGTCGAAGCCGTGAACGTCGTAGGTTCAAGGGTATAGGCACGGGATGCAATCGCGGTCCCCAGCCATAGTGCTACCGCAAAGAAGCCTACTAATCCACCTAAGCGCATCAATGCTTCCAGACCAATGGTTCCAGGATTTGTTGTGAAGCTCATGATAATGTCCGCCGCCCACGTGCTCGGGAATATACTGAGCACTGTTTGGATGATACCTCCGCTTCCCGGATTCCCTAATGCATCGACTACTCCACCGCCCATGATCGCGTACATTAAGGCAATCATGGGGACACTGAGCACTAAGCTCAACGCCCGCCCCATGTCACGACGTTTCGCGACACGGCCCAGCTTCGTGCGGAGTACCGCTGCGAGAACTGTACCGATCCATAATGCGGAGAGAATCACAAGGATGAAGAGTATCGGAATGATCACCAGTTGGAGGCTATTCAGACCAACCGGATGGAGTGCCGCAGTGAAAAAACCCGCAATCATAGTGATCGCGATCGCATAGAATGGTGTGAGACCAAGAAACTCACCAATGAGAACATCGCTAGCCTTAATGGGCACTGCAAGGAAGATCTCGAGCTGCGTAGTCTGAATGTCTTGCAAGGTATACGTGATCGGAATGATCAGGCTATAAATGAAGATTAACAGAACAATGAGAGGTACCAGCGTGATGGCGACTTGCGATAGAAAAAACGCGAGGACATCATCGAGAAATGTGTCAACGATCATGGGTGCCAAAACGGCCACGTATATCGCGAGCAAGCCAACAGTAAGTAGTGGGAAATACGTTCGCCATGAGCGAATATTGCTGGTACGAATGCGGTATTCATTCTTCGCGACTGTCAACCACTTAGCTTGAGACAGCATGATTCCTCCACGCCAGCAGTTCCTGTTCTTCCATTCCTCCGGTGAGTGCAATAAACGCGTCTTCTAATGAGTGGCTATCAGTCTGTGACAGGATTTCGTCGATTGTTCCGACGGCAATTAGTTGTCCGTGATTGATGATGGCGATGCGATCACATAATTCTTCGATCAGAGACAAAATATGACTGCAAATGAAGATCGTTTTCCCCGCGCGATTCGCTAATTGTTTGATCAAATCCTTGACCATCAAGGCAGCACGGGGATCCAACATGGATGTCGGTTCATCTAAAAAGAGGATGGCAGGGTCATGAATCAGGGCTGCTGCGAGCAACACTTTCTGCTTCATCCCCCGACTATATCCTTCTAATAAATAATCGCGACGATCGTACAAACTAAATAACTTTAGTAACTCATCGATGCGTTCCATGAGTACATGGTCCGGTATGTCGTACAGCGCGCCCATAAATTCAAGGAACTCATACGCGCTAAGCTTCTCATATAATCCGGGCGATTCAGTCAGCAATCCTGTGATTCGCTTAACGTTAGCTTCCTCGTTCACAATATCGTACGTGTTCACTGTTGCTGTACCGCCAGTAGGTTTAATGATACCGTTCAGTAGGCGTACGGTCGTTGTTTTTCCAGCGCCATTGGGTCCTAGTAACCCAAAAGTTTCGCCTTCATACACTGCCAAGTCCAACGCATCAACCGCTTTCACCATGTTCCTCGAACCATAATATTTCGATAAGTTCTTGGTCTGGATAATGATTCGCATCACTTTGCCTCCGGCGGCTTCGACAACATATTACGAATATCTGCTTCGCAAAGATCCACGCGCAACACTCCATGTATGCCCTGTATTTCCAGGGTACGACCTTCGATCAACGTAAGGGCTTTCAGCTGTCCTAGTGATCCTTCGAAGAAGACGCGGTCGGGTGATGTATCAGAAACCGTAAGGTGTCGTACGTGGGTCTTTGATGATAGTTCGATTGAAAACGTATGTTCCATCAGTTATCCACTCACAGCGATGAGTAGGTATCGTAATGGATTTTTGTGGATATATAGGGTCCGCAAGACGGGTATGATGAAGGTAGGATTAATTAGGGGAAGGTAGGATGGATTATGCGTGTCTTGAATGGAGTCGCTCTGTCACCTTCTCTTTGAGGTCTCCAACGAAGACCGACTACGCATTCTGCACCTCCTCCAACAGAACCAAATGAATGTCACCCAACTCTCTCGTGCATTGAGTCTTTCCTCCCAAGAGGCCAGTCGACACCTATCCCGATTAAATACAACAGGCGTCACTCGCAAAGATGTGGATGGTACGTATCACCTGACATTATATGGAACTTTAATTCTGCATCAGATACGCGGAATGGACTTCGCCTCTCGTCATGCACACTATTTCAACGATCACACGCTGGACGCGGTACCCGCTCCGTTTATCCATCGCATTGGTGAATTGATAGCGAGTACTTATATTGACGACATCATGGTAGTCTTCACCAACATTGAAACCGTCATCCGAAACGCTGAGGACTACCTGTGGATCATCACCGACCAATACCTGCCCAGTAACATGCCGTTACACGTCGCCGCATGGGAGCGAGGTGTTAAAGAACGCGATATTGAATTAACAAGTTGGGTGGTTCCCGAACGCATTCGCGAAAGCGTCCCAAACCGAGAAGAATACACGAAGAAGATTCATCACGCGCGTACTACAGGCATTGTTGAAGAACGCATGTTAAATCAACTGAACGTCCATCTCTGTATGTCAGAGAAAGAAGTTGCTGTGGTCGCGTTTCCTTTGATTGATGGGCGGTTTGATTACTTTGGGTTTTCATCAACTGATGAGCAGACTCGTGCTTGGTGTCGTGATATTTTTAATTATTATTGGGAATGCGCATATCCTCGATTGAAGTTAGCAGACGAGTTATTTTGGTGGTTGAAACAACAGCCTGCGATCATCCCTGTTTTCAAACAGATTGCACAAAGGGAAACAGTGATTCACAACGAGATGATTTCAGTGCTTGAAGAGAAATCCTTAATCAAAGGAGGACAATTAACCATTCTTGGAGAACATGTCTATCATCGACTATTAAATAGCTAGCTAGCACGCTTCCTTCGATCGCCACTCAGTTCTCGGGTTAACACTCCGACCAGATCACTATGTGTTTTCAGGATGTCATGCCAGGTCTCGCCTTTCTTGGTCTTGTGGTAGCCTTCGGTTTTGCTCCCGGTGATGAGGCCATTTTCCTCGAGGTATTGGATCACACGGTCGGTTTGCCACTGTGTGCCTGCTCGTCGGTATATGTCATACCGGAGTGTTTTACCACGTTTCGCATATGTCGCATCAAAGATGTCCAAGTATTCCTTCAGCCTTTCCGCGGCTTTTGAAGGGTATACTCTTGGATGCATGAAGCTAATCCTCAATCGTCTTTTCCATTTGGATGACTCGTCGATACCGATTTGTGAGTTTGTAGTACTCATGAAGACTCCAGATCCCTGCCACGATCAATACGGCGGCGCTCAGTACGTTCACGGTCAGATAGAAGTAGTCTAAAGTCCTCACAGAACCCGTCACGATTTTCATATACGTTTGGTGGGCCGATAACGATTGGAGGACTGCAATGACGAACATCATAATTCCAACAAAGAATACAGCTTTGATGCTTCGGGTCATGTCTTTGACCATGGTTTTCGCATCGTGCCAGAGTTCATCATACACGGTCTTCAATTGAAGGAGTTCATCGTTTTCCATGTTTGGATCACTGAATATGAGATAGTGAATCAACTATATGTGCGTGTTTCTAGAACTAAAGAGGTATTAAGTTCTAGATTTCAGGGTTGTTCATATATCGAAAGCATGAATTTATAATTCGTGTGCGATGAAAATGTTGACTTTCTATTATCTAATACTAAATAAACGCGCGCGCGACGATGCGTTCTTGCTAGTATTGACCGTAGGGCTTAGAGCGCTGATGCACTTCGTCATACTTGCTGACGTGGGTGCAGATCTCGCTGGCTCGAGAGCCCGTTAAATACAATAACATGGTGATGTAGCGGGCACGGGGATCGGGCATAGCTAGCTAGCTCGTACAAATTGTAGCTATTTAGCTCATTTCTCGTTTTTGAATCTTTCAACGCGCGCGAACATGGGAATAAATAATTGCTAATTTGCTAGGTGTTGAGTTTTTTCATTGTTTCTTTTTCGAAGACGCGCACGCGTGTACGCGTGCACTAACAAGCACTATTCATCTGCAATGGGTAACCGTTATCAGAAATGTTGTAAGATCCGCTGTCAAGTCAAATACGTGTCCCATGTCATTTTCATCGAGACCCCACGTATAGTGTGCAATTATTCGTGTATCATTACATGTGAGAGTATCGAGTCGATAAAGAACATCGCCCCAACTTCTCATAACCTCGATGAAAGTCGCCTCTGCTATCTGCTCAGCGTCTTCTCTCGTCACACCATTGCATAAATCGACAGCTACAACCACGTTGACATCCCACATTTCGTTAACAACCGCCTTGAAGGTCGATACCTCTGATGACGCGGATTGAATAACGAAGTTCAGCATCGAGGTTTCTCCACTTCGGACTGTAACGCACTCACAAGTAATTCGGTCTCCCTGTACGTCGTGGACCGCGACCTTGAACGTACCGGGAGTCACACTGCCAATCTGATAGTAGCCTTCCTCATTGGTTTCTGCAGCAATCTCTGGGAAGAACGTTGTCCCACTGACGATACCCACCATCATTCCAGCCAGGGGGGTGCCGTCATGATCGGAGATAATGCCCTCGATAGCGCCTAAAGTAGTCGACGTTACGGTCAGCGTCAGGGATACTTGATCGGGTCTGTATCCTTCTTTTTGGGTGTTTACAGCTATCTCGTAGATTCCTTCATGAACAATGGACGTGTTGATCGTTCCTTGATACTTACCGTCTCCGCGTTCTACGAGAACAAACAGAATTTCTAAATCCCCAATGGTTGCCGTTACAGTTGCTCCTGTCAGCGCGTTTCCTGCATCATCCGTTACCATGGCAGATATGGTCACATCGTGTCCCATTGTTATGATGTCCGAAGCGAGTTGGGCACAGATGTGTATTTCGTCGCCCGTGACATAATCGGTCACTCTGGCGAACACATAGGCTTGGCCAATATCGAGCCAGTAGTCCAGATTGTCACTGATGCTTTCGATAGTGGTTTGTAATCCTTCTGCGGTAACCTCTGCAACTGTAATCGTAGAGGGGTTGAAGCGGAATCCCCAGGGATAATTGGGGTCAGGGCGAAACGTGAGAAATGCCTCTACACATCCGCCAATCCACATTTCGCCTCCGCTCTGATACAACGCGACCAGGGCATCCCACACGTCATCACTAACCGGCTCAACTGCGATACGATGGCCATTACTGTCTTCAATAACGGCGAGTCTGTTTGCGCCTGTAGATGCTGCAGCGAGGAATTGATGCCCGCCGATTAACGCTGATATAGCTATTATAGCCATTAACACTGAAACTATTCGATTGTTCATACTGTTTCACTGCATATTTGTTACAATTATTGTACTAATAATGCTACGTTTTAGAACAGGCGTTCTACAATTTAGAACGGACGCAAGCGCATACGTTAAAATATTATCAACACTAGAGGGGATTCTCCCTCAGCGCGCGCTGTGTCATTTAGTCGCTGATTTTAACACAATCACATTGCTCATCCCATGTCGTCGTCGCTCTAATACGTTTCGGGCTTCAAGTCTATCGAGTACTAGACTGACTTTGGTTTTTGAAAATCCGCTTTTTTCAACCAGTTGGCTTTGAAACATTGTTCCGCCTTCAGCGATGATGAGGGTGACAATGGCTTTTTCGTCAGTGTTAGTTAAATTCTCTACTATGTTGTTCCAGTTGTCCTGGATGGAAGGAGGGAGGTGTGGTTGTTGGATTTTGTCTTCTACGATGAGATAGATCAGGCTCGATCCGAGTATCGCACAGGAGATGCTGGTTATACGCGCGCGCGTACAAGAGCGAGCCCATACCGTGATAACGAAAGGACCATACCAGTGGGTGCGACATCCGGGGTATTTAGGAGCGATCCTGTGGGCGTCATCGATTCCACTGATCTTTGGCTCGGTATTCGCTTTTAGTCCCGTTGGAATATATGTCGGGTTAATGGGACTCCGTACGTTCTTAGAAGATCGAACGCTCATGGAGGAACTCCGTGGGTATTCCGAATATGCTGTGCAAGTACGATATCGACTCTTCCCATTCATTTGGTAAACT